>CAXCBH010000056.1:0-7650 GCA_963980675.1 uncultured bacterium
CATGCTGGAATACGATATCAAACCGGAAATAGAAGTGTTTGATTTGGCCATGTTATATAAGGCTGTTGATATGGTAAACGCAGGATTGTTAAATATGCCTATCCATGTCCAATTCGTTTTTGGGTTGAAAAATGCTCTTCCAGCAATAAAAAACATATTAGAGTTTGAAGTTACTGAACTAAAACGCTTGCTGCCTGATGCAACATGGACAGCCGCTGGAATAGGCAGTAGTCAGCTTGATATCAATCGTTGGTCTTTGGAACTAGATGGACATTGTCGCACAGGGCTGGAAGATAATATCAAGTATGATAAGACACGACTTGCAAAAAGCAATGCGGAATTGGTAGCGCGCGTGGCTGAGCTGTGTCAAACGTATAGTAGAACACCTGCTACTCCATCTGAAGCTCGTCAAATCCTTTCCCTTAACACTTTATAATTGAATGAGGTACAATACTATGCAATCATACATTAAATTTATCAGTATCCTTATGATGCTTTATTCATCTATTCTCTCAGGTAAAGACAGGGCTCGAGACTTGGGAATTCCTTTTAGTGGTTTACCTGGTACAAATAATGCCATCACCGATGTCGCAGGTGTCACCGTGGGGCACAGTACCATTATTCACGGATCCGGGAAAAAAATATTAGGCAAGGGTCCAATTCGAACAGGCGTAACGGCTGTTTTACCCCGCGGTAATAAAAGTTTGCAGGATCCTGTTTTTGCGGGATGGTACAGCCTGAACGGCAATGGAGAAATGACAGGAACAACATGGATTGAAGAGTCAGGACTTTTGGAAGGCCCGGTCATGATTACAAATACACACAGCGTTGGTCTGGTCAGAGATGCGGTCATAAAATGGAGAATTGATGAAGGGGAGCCTGATCCAAGCGGATACTGGTGGTCTTTGCCTGTGGTGGCAGAAACGTATGATGGATTTTTAAACGATATAAATGGCTTCCATGTGAAAGAATCTCATGTGTTTGAAGCGTTGAATACTGCAAAAAACGGGCAGGTTACAGAAGGCAACGTTGGCGGAGGAACCGGAATGATGTGCCATGGGTTTAAAGGAGGGATCGGCACTGCATCAAGAATTTTTTCAATACATGAAAATGAATACACGCTTGGTGTGCTTGTCCAAGCCAATTACGGGGCCCGGAAAGACCTGACCATAGCCGGTGTACCTGTAGGAACAGAAATCACTGATCTTAAACGCGAGAGAAATTCCGACAAAAATTTCAATGAAGGGGATGGCTCTATTATTGTTGTTGTTGCTACGGATGTTCCTCTAATGTCCCACCAGCTTAAAAGACTGGCAAGACGTATACCCTTGGGCATCGCACGTGTTGGAACCGTGGCCCACGATGGTTCTGGCGACATATTTATTGCATTTTCAACCGCTAACAAGGGCGACGGGTTTTCATCTGGAATTGTACAGGTAGAAATGATACCGAATGGACTGTTAAACCCTGTATTTGAAGCTACAGTTCATGCTACTGAAGAAGCAATTATCAACGCTCTCATAGCCGCTGAAACAATGAAAGGTGCAGATGATAACCTAGCCTATGCACTTCCTCATGACCGGTTAGTACAAATCATGAAAAAGTATAACAGGTAACTGTTTATTATTTAATCTGCTCTTTTATCGGCCCATTGAAGCTCAATAATGGGAGCTCATTTTTCCATCACTTTAATAGAAGCATTTTCTGAATTTGAATGTCCTGTCCAGCAGTAATTTGTAAAAAATAAATTCCAGTGCTGACCCGTTTCCCAAAATCATTCGTTCCATGCCAAACAAATTTGTGTCGACCAGCTTTAACCTTATTTAGGTCTAAATGACGAATCGTTCTTCCTAGTAAATCATAAATGAAAATATTGACATCTCTCACTTCGGGTAAATCATAATTGATTGCAGTAATCGGGTTAAACGGATTTGGATAATTATTATAAACCATGAATTTATCCGGGAGGATTTCCACATCAATTGATGCAATTCCATCATCCAAGGTGACGCCAGTAATATCCATGAATTTGTATTGAATCTGCGCTTGAAAATATTCCTGTTCTGTTTCCGGAATAATTAATGTAAGCGTGGAATCAAATCCTCGATGGTCTGCCATGGAAAATTGTATTAATCCATGTGCTGTATCTGATGATGTGAACATGAATGCAGATCCGGATGGATTCACAAAATGCATCTTTTCAATATCCAAATTTGATTCTCCTATCAGGATTTCTGCCATGGCTACATCTTTAGGTATTGTGATATTTGCTTTAGATCCTTGGGCAATAATTTTCAATCCATCTGTTGATCGTGCCGCAATTAAGGTTGTATCGAATTCCAAGTTGAAATATTTCCAGTGCCACATTTTCCCGAACGCAGCAAGGTCTGTGAGGTTTGCTTGACCGTCAGGTTCAGGGCGAACATGCGGGGGATCATCTTTAAACGGGCCCAGATCTGTTTCAGGCCAAGTTTGATTAAAAGTGAGAATATCTTCTATTGTAATATCATAATCATTATTCAAATCAGCCCAGAGTTTGGAATAAAAATGAAGCGTATCCGTAAGCCAAAGCGTATTATAAGCCACCGCACTGTCCACGATGACCGTTAATGTATCATAACTTGCCAGAGTGTCGGTCCAAATAACTGTGATGATAGAATCACCATATTCATGTGATATTGTAAGATTTGAATCAACATTGGAATTCACAGATAATCCATATTCATAAATAGGGCGATTGAATTTGATTGTAAGTGTATCATTAGCTAGAACAGATAAAAATCCGGCAGAATCTGAAATAACATTCGGAGTAATTTTATTTACAACTGGATAACTATCATCAAAATAAACGCCATCTGTTCGTGCGGCTAAAGATATATTGGTTGCCAAATCAAAGGCACGGATATAAGAATAGTACAATGTATCCCGAACTAAATTCAATCCTGTAACTGTCATACTATCTGTACTGTCTGAACGCATCCAATTCATTACATTGGTTGTATCGTCTTCCGTTCCAATCGCAATTTCATAATAATCAATTTCTGTGTTATCAGTAAAATTTGACCAAATATAACTAAGTCGAGTGGAATCAATGGCGTAATCCAGGTCCATTACCCAATAAGCATCTATTACAGATCCGGTATCCGGATTTTGTGTATCAATGTAAATACTGTTTCCCCATAAAGAATCTGAGTGGTTCCCCGCAGAATCCCGTACAAATACAGCACCAAAGTAAACGCCGTCATTGGATAAACTTAATCCGCCTAACCCTGCTACTGAACCTTGATTAGAAAGTGTCCAATCCAACACATCTGTCAAATTTGAATCGGTGCCCAATCCCACATAAGCATCTTTCACGCCAGCAAGGGAATCAAACTGGGACCAATAAAGCGTGATTGAATCTGCCTGATTATAATAATTAATGTCCAGACCTTCATTCCCTTCCAGAAGGCTCGTGATCGTTGGATTTGTTTTGTCCAATGTAACGGACCTACCATCTGTGGATGATGAAACCTGATCACCCTCATTTCCTGCGGTATCGTTATAAGTGATATAAAAAGGAATTACACCTTCAGCATTATCGGATAGAATTGTTTTAGTAACTGTCCAACTTGATCCCGCATTTTCAGGTATCCCTGTCAAAGAATCGGAAAACAAAACCGGCTTCACAGAAGAAAGACCTTCGCTAGCAGTAAAATTCAAGGAAACAATATCGGATATTTTTGCCCAGGTTGAATCCAATTCATTATTAGACTGTATCAAAACTTCTGTTAAAGATGGAGCTATTTCATCAATATGAAATGTGGTATTATAGGTTGACCCAACCGTTTCATTCCCTGCCCTATCTTTTGCCTTCGCTATGAATTGTACATCTAGATTTTCCGAAAACCCATCTACAGTTGTGAATTCCATTCTTGTGATTTTAAGATCTTGTGAACTAACCCCCTGCCCTCCTATGATGATTTTTTCATCTCCAAGATTTACATATGTTCCTTCTCCAAATCTAGCCTGGGACTGAAAAGTACCTCCGATTAAAGTTTCATCATCTTCTGGGATAGGTACTCGGAGCGTAAGAGTATCATTGCTCGCATTCCAAAATCCATAAATTACTTTTCCACCAGAAACAAAGACTGTATCCAATTCAAAATCATCTGGAGGTGTCATATCAAATAAGATTGATGTTTGATTGGTTGTTTCTTCTACTGTATCTCCTATATTTCCCACCAAATCAGAATATCCAATTTCGAATTCGATATATCCCTCCTCTTCAGTTCCATCCATAATTCTCCAGGAACGGAAAGGTGTCCTGGATTCATTTTCAAATGTGGTGTCTGCATCAGACCCGGCAATGAGTACATCTTTTGTTAAAAGATCCTCATCTGAAATAAAATCAAGATAAAGCGTATCTGCAGGAATTGCTAATCCACCATCTATACTATTGGTTGATGAAAAAGAAACAGGTGAGAGCATGGGTTTTGTTCCATCAAATCGGACTGTACTGCCATCCGTTGTGGTAGAAACATCAGTTCCCAAATTCCCTGCAGTATCGCCAAATACAATATTGAATGAAACCATATCATTATTATCAGTTTCCTGGAAAGAATATGTAAATGTCCAATCTCTATTTGCACCAGAATGAACCGCATCCTGGCTAAAGATCTGAACCTGAATGCTATCCAATCCTTCTGCAGATGAAACTATCAGGGTATCTGTATCTCCAACTTTTGCAAGGGAATCTGCAACGGCGTTATTGGTGCGTTGGGATACTATATCAAGGATGGGTAAAGTTTGGTCTATATGAATTATTGACGTGCTGGCTGACCCTATCGTTGAATTACCTGCTTTATCCCATAATACTGCCTGAAACGTGACATTTCCATTTTCAGTAAAATCAGCTATACTTTCAAAATCTGTTGCCGATATTGAAACTATTTTTTCCATTCCCAGGTCACTCTGATCAATATCGACTGTATCAGCTAAATTGGAATAGCTTCCTCCAAAAGAAGCCTGAAACTGAATACCGCCATCTGGTAAAGTTTCGTCATTTGGTACTGGTATAACTATTTCTAATATTTGGTTGGAAGCATTCCAATACCCTGCTACTTCAATCCCATTTTTAGAAACCACGTCCCCTAGGGTAAAATCATCCGGTGGTGTCATATCGAATAAAACAGAACTGCCATTTGTAGTACCTGAAATCGTATCACCGGGGTTTCCAACCCAATCTTCAAAGCCCATTGTGAATGGAATAAAACCCTCATCCTCAGTACCGGTCAAAACATAACTCGCATAATTAAACCCGCCCAACCAACCAGATTCGTCTGGTGAATTGCCAGCTAAAGTAATTGTAGCAGTTCTTAAGGTTTCACTGGATGTATATTGAAGAAATAATGAATCTCCGGGAATACACAAAGATGAATCATTGCTATTATTACTGAAAATATTCACAATAGGTAATAATGGAAAAGTACCATCAAACCGAACTTGTGAGCCATCTTGGGTAGTCATGAGTGTGTCAGATGGGTTCCCAGCGGAATCTGTCATTGAAAGGGTAAAGGAAACCCAACCATCCTCATCCGATTCGGAAAAAGTATGCGTTGTAATAAAATTTAATTCTTCCTGCTCAGGAGTTTTTTCCGTGCCGGCAAGTTCAACGTTTAAATCTCTCTGATTTTCACTAATCGTAAATGATAACGTATCCACTGAGCCAATACCAGCCAGGGAATCACCATAAACATTATTTGTACCCATTCTGGTTAAAGAAAATTCTGGCACCGTTTTATCAAATTTAACATTTGTATTATTTGTGGTTGTATCAGCATCCGGACCTAAGGCACCACCCAAATCTGTGTAGGTTATTAAAAAGGGAATATCTCCTTCATCATTACTATCATCCATAACATGATACCCCTGATACTTAGCTCCAGAAAGTTCATTATAACTAGATGATACACCAGCAATGGTTATAGAAATATTGTCCAATGTTTCTGATGCGGTAAATGTAACAAAAACTGAGTCTCCAACTTTTGCCCAAGAAGAATCTGGATTGTTTGATGTAATGGATGCAACTTCAATTTCAGGTGGTAAAATATCATGATTCACAGAACTTTCATCTGTGGTGGCAATCACTTGAATTCCGGGATTGCCTGCCCGATCTTTAAAATCAATTGTATATTCCAAGATGCCACCTGGTTCACTGCCAGTCAAGGTGAGAGTAGCTGTATAACTCCCATTAGATTCAGTCAAGGTGGTGGCAAGGCCCGCAATTGTAACAACAATTGAATCTAGTAGTAATGGTTCTTCTGGTGTAAATGTTAAATAAACATTATCGCCACCAATAGCAATTGTCGGATTGTTAGCATTATCAGATTCAATATGGGCCGTAGAAAGGGTAGGAGCCGTTCGGTCAAAAGTGACTGCAGTACCATCAGTTGTTTGAATAACTGGATCACTGATAAAACCTACTGAATCGGTGACTACAATTTCAAAAGGGACTTCTCCCTCCGGGTCTGTCTCGATCATGGCATATTTAGCATAATATTTCTTTGTATTAGAAGGAACGGTCCAAACTGCACCATGGATAGTACCATTGTTTCCATTGCCTGATTGATCGTATGCAACACTCCCAGAACCTTCATTAAAATTAAATTTTGCAATAAGATTATCTAATGCTACATCACTTCCATCGTATAAAGCTGAAACCTCTCCAATTGACAATGCGTCTCTTGTAATTATTACAATATCAATAATTCCATTAAAGTATTCGCTATCTCTATCATCTGTGTTAGTGCCTATCATAATAGGCATACTAGAATCGGTATTATATGTTTTTGAAGTTTGGTCTTGAAATACACCATTGGCATACAATTTGACTGTAGAACCATCATGGGTTACAACTAGATGTGTCATCTGGTTTTGAGGTAAATAATAATTAGTATGCCAATCATTATTCTGCCCTATGATAAGAACTCTTCTTCCACTTGAAATTAAGATTGAAAATCTCTGATTCGAAGTTCCCGCTCCGTCACCAAGAGAAACAATATTCCCAGAAGAACCATCCGCCCATACACTAATTGAGCGAGGTTCGTTTCCTGAGATAAATCCACTGCCAGTAATTTTTACTTCATCATCTATCCCATCAAAATTAAGAGAATAAAAATTAGGAAATCCCGTAGAAGTGATTGCTGCAGTTTGAGTAACAATTGTTGCCGATTGATCAGTTAAAAGTTCATTACCAATAAATTCTACAGTTATCGTATCTCCCACTTTGGCCCATGATGAATCAGCATTATTTGAAACAATTTTTACAGCACTCAAAGTAGGTTTTGTGTTATCAAAAGTAACAATTGTCCCATCGGTAGTGGAACTAGTTCCTTCTGTAGGGTTTCCTCTGGAATCTGTAAGCGTACCAATTTGGAATGGAATAACACCTTCCGTATCACCATCTTGCATTTCGTATGATGCTGACCATCGATTGCTACCGAGATCAGAAATGATAGCATTTTGCGTCGAAATTGTTGCTGATGGAGTTTGAATTTCTACATCTGTTTCAAAAGTCAAAGTGACTACATGCCCCACCGTAGCCAGAGAAGAATCAGAAAAATTTGATTCATAGGATGCGCTTATTAATGAAGGTGGTGTTTCATCTAT
>CAXCBH010000057.1:0-7649 GCA_963980675.1 uncultured bacterium
CAATTTAGACCCGGGAATAAATTCAATATATTTAAAATGCAGAGATATTGCTGGGGCAGAAAGTGATAAAATCCAATTTCCCGATTCCACAATGCCGGACAATGCTCAAGTTTGGTGGGTAAAACCATTGATTGGCGATGTTCTTATAGTAGATGATTACCCATTAGATAATTCAAATAATGCACTCAACTGGTATGCCAGTATGATGGACACTCTAGTTGGAGAAGATGGATATTCTATTTGGGAGATTGGGGATGAGTTGCCTTATTCAGCAACGGACCTTTCAGCGAACCTCAATTATTTTAAGCATGTGGTTTGGTTTGCTGCATACAATAATACTGCTTCTGCAAATGATACCTATAACGCTGCAGAGGCTAGCTTAATCAATTTTATCATGGGTGGGGGAAATTTATTTATTAACCCTATCGATTTTGAAGATACAACATTTACATGGTTCCCATTGGATTCTCTGATTACTTTAAATCCCAATGGCCGCCTTTATACAGGGCGAGTCATCGAAAGCCCCATTGATACATCCTTGAATCTTTCCGTATCTCATTTGATCGCGGTTAAAGTAAAGGGATTCTGGCCCGATGAATCTGAATTTGAATCAGTGACGGAATTATATCACATGGCAGACCCACAAACCAGTGACACGTGGACAGGGAACCCAACCATTTGCAGTATAGGTCAGTACCGCGTATCACCTACAAAATTATCTGGTAAGGTGGTCATTATGACTTTACCGCTCCATGATGGGTATCGTCCAAAGTTGAATGGTAATGGATCTTCCATAAAACTATTTCAATACCTTTTTGATGAGGAATTCATCGAATGAGAATTCTTCTTTTCATCTTTTTATCCATTTCACTTCATTCCCAGGATTTTGGGACAGTTTCTGGTCAAGTGAAAGATGCCATTTCTGGAGATGGTTTGCCCGGTGTTAATGTGATGATTAAGGGAACCTATTATGGCGCCGCAACGGATCTTAATGGGAATTTTCATATCCCAAAAATCAAACCCGGGAGTTATGATGTGGAAGTATCCATGATTGGGTACAAAATAATCTTGAATACAGGCGTGGATATCAATCCTAAAGAAACAACAGTTCTTACATTTAATCTTGAAGAAACTGTTTTGAGTTTTGGTAAAGATGTGATTGTCATGGGTAAAAAACCCCTATTTGATGTGGATGAAACATCATCTATGGTAAGAGTGAGCAAAGAGGATATTGAAAATAAGGTCGTTTCAAGTGTTGAAGATATATTGTCTGAACAAATAGGTGTCACAACGCAGGATAATGAGATTCATATTCGCGGTGGACGGATTGATGAATCCATGTTTGTAGTAGATGGTTTTTCTGTAAAGGACCCCTTGTCCGGGTATTCAGGAAATTTATTTGTGAATGCGGATGCGATCGAAGAATTGGAAATTGTCACCGGTGGATATAATGCGGAATATGGCCAGGCCATGTCCGGTGTGATCAATATTAAATTGAAGGAGGGGCGTGATTATTATGAAGGTGCAATAAAATATGCCAGTGATCGTTTTCTTTCTGGTAATTCCAATTCGGATCGAATTGAATTTAATTTTGGCGGACCGGATCTTTTCTTTCAAACTATTCCAGGTGTTTTTGGGGCAGACCTCCCGGGTCGATTCTCTTTTTTCTTAAATGGCTATGGAAAAATGTATGATGGGAATTTGCCCATCGCTTCAAAACTGTATCCGCATCGATATTGGTCATCTAATTTAATTAGTGATGAAAAATCGGACAAATTCATGGATAGATTAGCATCCCGGGAAAATAATGACTGGCATTTGCTCTATAAAATGACCTGGGAATTAACACCTCAAAAGAAATTGTTCCTCTCCTACGATGCATCCATGAATATTAACCAAGGGTACTATATGCCCCGTGCCTTTGCATCTACCTATTTCCCTTATCAGTACATGAATATCTTGGACAATTATAATACTATTACCCGAGATACACGATTAATCAATATGAACTGGACCCATACACTTTCGACCAAATCTTTCTATGAATTCACTTTGGGAAAATTTTCAACCATGGAACACAGTGCAGTCCAGGATTTGCCATGGACGGATTATCAGGAACGTCTGGACTTGGAACCCATCAACTATAATATTGATAATACGGATCAGGATGGGAATATCCAGATAACATATGGCGATGAATTTTATGATACGGGCTTTGCTCCGGAATGGTATGATCTTTCCAGTGAGAATACCCGTATGGATCTTGATTGGACCTATCACACTGAAACGCGCCATAAACTGAAAACAGGGTTTGAACATACCATCACAGATATCCAGGTTTTGGATATAGATGAGCCCTGGAGCGGCTCATCCGGTTTTGGAGCTAACTATGACAGTTACAATGCGAAAACCTATTTTGGGGCTTTTTATTTCCAGGATCGAATCATTTTTGAAGGTATGACCCTAAATATTGGTTTTCGGACGGATTATTGGATACCCGGTCGATATGTGGAGGATGCCATCCAGGACACAAGTAATATCATTATTACTGATGAAGCTCGAGTGATATTTGAAGAAGAAACATTCGATTTTCCCTGGGCTGGTGATCCTTTTAAAATGAAAGCAAGAATAAGTCCCCGGTTTGGAATCTCTCATCCGGTCACCGATAATGATGTCCTTTATTTTTATTATGGCCATTTTTCGCAATTGCCTACGTTTCAATATGTTTATGCCAAGATTAACTCAAAATCACAATCCACGTATCAGGTTTTTGGGAATCCTAATTTGAATCCAAAAACAACGGTGCAATATGAATTGGGCGTAAAACATAGATTCAGTGAAGACCAGGTTTTGGAACTGAAGGCCTATTGGAAGGACATGTTTGATTATGAAACATCCCAGACCATTCGTCCTTCAAATCCAAAATATGCACACTTGTCCTTTAATATGTATTTTAATGCAGACTATGCCCGCGCACGGGGAGTAGAAGCGATCTTGAAAAGCAGGTTATGGCAAAACTGGTACCTTGACCTGAATTTCAATTACAGTATTGTAACGGGAAAAAGTTCATCACCTTTAGATAACCTTTTGGTCCAGGCAGGACAGTTATCAGAAAAACCATTAGGTGAAAATTTCATGAGTTGGGATCGCCCTATCCATTTTTTTGCAAATGTTTCCTACAATCATCCCAAGAATTGGGGTGCGTCTGCCCGGATCGAATTTGAGTCAGGTAGGCGGTACACTCGCTCAATACAGGATACTATTATTTATGTAAATGAACAGCCTTATTATGAAGGTCCCAGAGAAGACGATCGCCCTTATGCCTACATCAGTGAAACGCCAAAACAAAATATCGAACTGAAAATTTTTAAAACTTTCAAGTTTAATTGGTTAAGGATCAAATCTTATGTTGAGATTGAGAATGTGTTGAATCAATTAACACCTCGTCGTGTGAATCCTTATACGGGTCGTGGATATGAACCGGGGGAAACTATTGGCTATCATTTAGCAAATAGTCCTAATCCAAATACGGATCCATCAAGATACAATAAACCCAGAACTATGGAAATTGGGATACAGTTGAATTTCTGATGAAAAGAATTTTACACATCATTTTCATAATTGGGATGCTTATTTCTTTTGTATCGGCACAAAGCCTTTTCCCCATTCTGGGTGGACAGCGGTCCGGTACATCTGTATTTACTTTTTTAAATATTGGTGTGAGCGCCCGTGCGGTAGGAATGGGCGAATCTGTTGTAGCATTGAATCAGGATGCATCCAGCGTCTATTATAATCCCGCTGCCATTGCCCAATTGGAAAAAACCGATATTTCCCTTTCCCAGATTCAATGGCCTGCAGATATCAATTATGATTATTTCAGTATGACACGCCAGTTATTGGATCAACATTATATTGGCGTAAGTGCGGGAATTCTTCATATGAAACCTATGATGGAAACAACGGAATATCATCCTGATGGCACAGGGAATTATTTCACATTTCAAAATAGATTTATTGGGCTGACCTATGGTGCAAAAATGACTGACCGATTCAGTTTTGGAATTACATTTAAACATGTGTCAGAAGATATGGCTGATTATGGGATGAATGCCGTGCTAATGGATATGGGAACCTTTTATTGGACAGGATATAAATCATTGCGATTTTGTGCATCTTTATCCCATTTCGGGAAACAAGTTTCTCCAACCGGTTCCTATCAGAAACGGATTCTGGACAGAAGTTCTGGTCTGGAAATTATTGAACAAACGGATTTTGCCAAATTTTCTCCACCAACACAATTCAGGGTTGGCGGTGCCTTTGATCCTATTGATCAAAAGAACCAGCATTTAACCATATCCCTTCAGTTAAATCACCCGGTGGATAATGCAGAATATATTGTAACGGGGTTGGAATACTCTTTTATGGAAATGTTGTTTCTCCGTTTGGGGTACAAATCTAATAAAAAAGAAGAGAATATGACCTTTGGGGCAGGATTTATTATTCCGGTGGCTGGTATGAAAATCAGGGCAGATTACGGCTATGCCAATTTTGAACATTTATCGGATCCGAAACGATTCAGTATAGGGTTTTCATTCTGAAAGTAAATTATTATTTATCATGAAACGCCAATATTTTAATCTCATTATTCTGTCCATGATGGTCATTTCATGTGTGGATCGATTTAGGATTCCAAATGATATCAATCAAAATAATTCCGGTAATTTTGGAGCAGGGGATACGTCTTTTTTACAATTAAATCCTGTGTGGAATTCTGCTCATGGTTTAAGCCAGCCTGTAGAAATTTCCATTGCTCAAGACGGGCGAGTCTATGTGGCCGATGCGGGAGTTAATGCAATTCTAGTCTTTGATCAAAATGGTAATTCCCCAACGGGATTTGATGCATTGAAAGGATTGGTTGATTCAGAAACAAATGGTATTACACCCATTGATGTTGACATTGATAAAAAAATGAATGTGTTCTTTATTGATGGATCACAGCGTGTTTTTTTATGGAACCAAAATTGGAATGATGTAGGGATTAGCAAGGTTTCGGTCAGTGGGTCTTTTCTTCATACTGAGACAGATGTTGTTGTCATTGATACTGTTGGATCTGCTACCTGGCTTTCTTATTTAAATAATCCAGAATATGAATTGATTGATCCAGAATTTTCGAATGACCAGAGTTTAATCGACTCTTTATTATTGCCTCACTTATTTTTTGATGGGCGAGATGAGAAAAATATATTAAAAGATATTCATTATGATTCGGACTCCAGCAAATTCACCGGGTTAACGTCACCATCTGATAATGAAAATATGATTTTTGTTACAGATAATTATGGTGGCATTAATAATCAACATCGAATAATTCAAATTGATTTTCAAAAGTCCATTCTTCTGGAATTATCAACTGGAGATTTGGTTTGGGGATTTACTGGAATTTTTGGGTCAACTGCCATTGGGCATGGAACAGGTGCTGAATTCGTAAATAAGCCTTTAAGCCTTGATGTGGATTATCAAGGAAATCTATATTTCACCCAGACAGGCGAATATTTTCCAGTTCATATGATTATACCCAATACATCCGGCGATTATACAACTTATTCATCAGGATTTAATCCCGTGGCTGATGATATTATGGATTCAACTTTGTTTGTAAGTCCCATGGATGTTGCTGTGGATAAGGATAGAAATATTTATGTAGTAGATTCAGCGAATGGAGATGTTTCTGTATTCTATGCTAATGGGAAATTTTTTAAAAAAGCAGGATACGCATCAAAAGAAGATACGGTATCAATCATGAATGAACCGGTTTCCGTCACGGTGGACAAACGGGGAGTGGTTTATGTTTGTGATAAAGAAGATGGAGCCATTTACAGGTTTAAGTTATCTAATACACTGGGTGAAGATATAAAAACAGAAGATTAATGAAATTCATGACTCAGATAATAATTCCCTTAATGCTGCTTTCATTTTTGATTGGGCAATCCGATGATGTGTCTTATGTTCGCTATTTTAAAGATAATCATAATTTTCTTTCTAACCTTTCCATGATGTCTACTAGCCGCCGTGGTGTTTCCCATCTTACTGTCAGTTATAATGATAGAGACCTTCCTGTTAAAATCGAACGAATTACGGCAAAAGGCACCACTGAAAAACAGGAAATACTCAAGTATAATGATACAGGGAAACTTATTGAGCGTGGTGAATATACAGGAAAATGGAAATATCTGAACCTGACAGTCATTGGAGACTCTGAACCATGGAGCCAGGAATTTCGTGCATGGCGATTTCCAAGAAATGAACCTTTAACGTTTACGGACCAGCGTACTTATTTTACCATTCAGGATGGTACCCTAATCTCTAAGATTGTGTTTGAAACGGTGGATGGACAGAAATATGGTCAGGTTGAATTAGATTATGATTATCTTGGAAGTTTAAAAGAAGAGCGATGGAGAGATCTTCCATCTGCCCGAATAATTCGACGCTTTAAATATAAGTTTGATCTTATGACTGAGTTTATCCAATCTCATGCTGTGGTTCAAATTTGGGAATTTGGACATGATGGTAAACTGATTTCACACGTTGCCATTGACCAGGCCCCCGGTGACCAACTTTATAAGACACCGCCACCTCGCTCACATAATACACTGGATGAGGTCGATATTATTGCCAGAGAGATAAAAGAAAGCCGTATCATTGTACCCCATGGAGGTATTATTCCCAGAACAACATGGGATCAACTTATTATGGTAACGGGTGACAGGCTTTCGGTGGATTTTGTAAATATGACAGATAACGGTATCAAATTCAGGATGGAAAGCGAGAGAGATGTTTTGACAGTTCCGCTCCATCGTGTCCGTTCTTTGACCTCCCGTGTAGGTGACGTAATTTATCCCAAACCAATTCACATAAAGTCGAAATGAGATATACAAATGCTATTCTAATTTTCCTAATGATGGCTGGAATTTCAGGGCAGGAACTTCCACCACCCACTGATCTGATTACGGTTCCCACAGCTGGGACATTGGCGCGAGGAAGTTTTTCCATGGATATGCGTATTCAGGATGAGGGCGGTATGATCCTGGGCTTAAGTGCGGGCATCACAGATCGATTTCAATTTGGATTGTCATTTGGGTCACCTAATCTCATTGGCGATGACAGCTTAAGATGGTATCCACGTCCAGAAGCAAAAGTGAAATATCTTATCATTGATGAAAATTTGACCATGCCCGGTATTGCATTTGGCATTAATACACAAGGATTTGGGAATTATCGGGAAGATTCACTGAACCGGTATGATACGAAAGCCGTTGGAGCCTATCTGGCTGCTTCCAAGAACTGGAAATCACCTTTCGGGAATGTGGGGTTGCATTCAGGGATCAATTATAATTTCACAGAAATCGATGATGGTGATACTGATCCAAATCTGTTTTTTGGATTTGATGTTGAATTGAATCCGGAATTTTCATTTTTGCTGGAATACAATCGCGCCATGAATGAGAATGATCTGACAGCAAAAACAATGTCTATCAATAAAGGTGGATATTTGAATGCTGCCGTGCGCTGGTCTTTTGTAGAATCACTTCATCTCGAATTACACCTGAATAATCTCTTATTTGATGAGGAAAAAGTGGACTATTTCAAAA
>CAXCBH010000058.1:0-7618 GCA_963980675.1 uncultured bacterium
AGTTGGCATTGGTGGTGGTATTTATATTGTACCGCTTATTATCATGTTTGGCCTTGGGACGGAAAAGGAAGCAGCTGCATCCGGTGCTATGTTCATTTGGGTGAATTCACTTGTAGGTATGATTGCACGGGCAAAAATAGGCACATTTGATCCACAATTTATTTTACCATTGGCGATTGCAGTTCTAATCGGTGGATTTGGCGGCTCTTATTTAGGTGCAGTAAAGTTTGAACCGAAAACAATTCAGAAGTTCATGAGTAGCGTTATTTTCATTGCTATCATGTTCTTAATAAAAGGACTATTATGATATCTCTTCAAGAAGCAAAGTCAATTATCAATAATAACACATTTGAATTACAATCTGAACGAGTACACCTAACTCTAGCTGGGAATCGTGTTTTGGGGCAAGATATTGTGGCCACATTTCCATCACCTATTTTTGACAATTCTGCTATGGATGGATTTGCGGTTCGTTCTAGAGATACAAAAGGTGCCAGCCCAGAGAATCCGGTTACATTAACAATGGTCAGTATCAGTTCGGCAGGAAAACCAAGTAATGTGTTTTTAAACTCTGGTGAATGTATCCAATGCATGACTGGGGCAAAAATTCCTGATGGGGCTGATGCAATTATTATGGTGGAAGACAGCAGTGGGTTTTCCGATTCAGGTACAGTCCAAATTATGATTGAAACATTCCCAGGTAAACATATCCGAAAAATGGGCGAAGAGATCAAAGAAGGAGAAATTCTGATTCAAAAAGGGACAACTGCAACGCCCAGTGAAATAGGGACCTGCGCCACATTTGGATATGGGGAATTAGTAGTCTCTAATAAACCAAAGATTGCCATCTTTGGAACGGGAGATGAGTTGATTGAGCCGGGAAAAAATTTAGGCGAAGGTCAAATATATAATTCTAATTTATACGTTTTTAAAGAATTAGTAGATAAAGCCGGTGGTGAAGTTGTTATGCAAGATGTAATCAAAGATGATAAAGATTCCTTGAGAGAATTTTTATCTAGAGCATTGGAAACTTGTGATGTGATCATTTCTTCAGGTGGCGTTTCAATGGGGCGATATGATTATGTCCGGGATGTTTTTATTGAATTGGGTGTGCTAGAGCATTTTTGGAAAGTGGCTCAGAAGCCTGGAAAACCACTCTTTTTTGGAACAGGAAATTCTACATTAATTTTTGGATTACCAGGAAATCCAGTATCATCTTATATTGGATTTATGGAATGGGTATGGCCTGTGCTTGAAACTATGATGGGCAAAAAGGAATCCAAAAAAGTAACAGGAATATTGAAAAAACCATTCCCGAGAGAAAAAGTAAAATATCGATTTTTATTTGGAGATGCATGGATTGAGAATGGTCAATTGGTATGTCAACCATCCACAAAAGTTGGATCTCATATGTTGTCATCATCGTTGGAATCAAACTGTATTTTAGGCTGTGATCCAGGAGATGGTAAGCTGCAATCAGGAGAAGAAATTCATATCAATATTCTACCATGGAAAACGATTTAGAAGGAAAGTTTATGTTGATACAAAATCAAAATATTTTTTATAATTATTTCTCTATGCACTCTGTGTCTCTGTGTTAAAAATATAATGATTATAACTCCAAATGAATTGAATGATCGAAAAGGCGAATTCACTGTAGTAGATGTTCGCTCAGAAAAACAGATAAATGAATTTCCAATGGATGGCCTAGAAACCATTATTTCTAACGGTGGATCTATTCCAAACATGAAAGGATCTAAAGTGCTGGTTTGCCAATTTGGTATTGTAACAGAAGGAATGATAATAGAGAATGAATTAGATGATACTTTTAGTTTATTGGGCGGCGCACAGGCGTGGATTGAATTTCAAACCAAAAAGGAAGATCTGAGCCGATGGTCCCGTCAAACAATTTTGCCCGAAGTAGGAATGGATGGTCAAAAAAAAATATTGAATGCAACTGTAGCTATTGTTGGCATGGGTGGATTGGGATGCCCCGCTGCACAATCACTTATAACTGCTGGTGTAGGAAAATTGATATTGATAGATGGGGACATTGTAGAACTTTCTAATCTTCATCGACAACCTTTGTATGGGGTAGACGATCTTAACAGGTTAAAGGTTGAAGTAGCCAAAGAAAGATTGGAACAATTAAATAACAAGGCAGTCATTGTACCCATTGATAAATATTTTAACGAAGAAAATGGTATGAGTTTTATTCAAGATGCTAATGTGATAATTGATGCTACTGACAATATCCAAGCTCGCCAATTGATTGATAAATTTTCAAAAGAAGCGAATGTCCCCATGGTTTATGGCGGCTTATTTCGTTACGAAGGGCAGGTAGCTATTTTAAATGTAAATGGAAGTTCTGGGTATTGTGAATTATTTCCCGAACCGCCATCTGGCGGGGATACCTGCGCTGATGCTGGTGTATTGGGCATGCTCCCAGGAATTATAGGGAATATCCAAGCGCTTGAAGCTGTAAAACTTATTGTTGGTATAACACCAAATCTAGTTGGGAAATTACTGGTTTATGATGGAATGAGCCATATTACACAAACAATCGAATTATGATAAAAATAAAAGTAAAATGTTTTTCCCAAGTGAGATATGCTTTGGGAATAGATAATTTAAACTTGGAATTTGAATCTGGGACAAGCACATCTCAATTGGAAAAATTCATTAGAGGAAAAGCCAATGGGAAATTAGATGGAATTTCCTTGAGAATTGCTCTAAACCAGAAATATGTTCCCGATGAAACTGAATTACAGGATGGTGATGAAGTGGCATTCATGCCACCCGTACAGGGCGGATAAATGGTAAAGGCTGAAATTGTAAACGGTCCGATTGATTTTTTTCTATCTGAAGATAATCGTCAGCAAGATGGTGCAGAACTGGTATTCAATGGCCGTGTCCGGGCCACGGAACATGGTGAAAATATTACTGCCCTTGAGTATGAACAATACGAAGGAATGGCGGAAGCAGAACTGACCCAATTAGCAGAAGAAGCTATGAAAAAATTTCCAATCCATAATTTATTCTGCCGACATCGGATAGGAAGGGTGGATGTGGGTGAAACAAGTCTTCATGTCTCCATTTGGTCTAAGCATCGGCGAGAAGGTTTGGATGCCATGGACTTTTTTATCACCGAACTCAAGAAACGAGTGCCGATCTGGAAATGGGCCATTTTAGGAGATGGATCACGTATTCCAAGCAAATGTGATCATGGTCATTGACCTGTTTTAAGGATTGTTTCTCAATAAAAAAGTATTTCTATTACTTTATTTTGGTCTTTCATTTCATCCAGTAATATTTAATTCCCTAAATTTGATGTCTTTATGCTAGGCTTTTCACGATCATCACTAACAAACTTTCTTTTTTGGGTTACCCAGAAGAAGTGGTTTTTGATTACAATTGCGGTTGGTATTATACTAGTTCTATTACCTACACCTTCAGGTCTGACCGTAGAAGGCTATCGAATTATCATTATTGTTATTACTGCACTAATGATGATTATTACCGAGCCCATTCCTTTACCAGCCGTAGCCATTTATATTCTAGTTTTTGAAGTTATATTGGGTATTAATGATGCAGATGGAATTGCTCATTCCTTTATGAATGATGCAGTTTTTTTCATCATGGGATCTCTCATGCTCTCTGTTGCTATTATTAAGCAGGGATGGGATAAACAGATTGCTTTGGGTATTATTACTTTAACTGGAAATAAAACAAAAAATATTGTTTTCGGGTTTACTGCTATTTCAGCAATCTTATCTTCCTTTATTGGCGAACATACAGTCGCTGCTATTATGCTCCCTATTGCAATGACTTTGATTCGATTTACTTCTGAAGATAAAGATAGAGTTAAAGGATTAAGTGCAGTACTTCTTTTTTCCATTGCATATGGAGCATTAATTGGATCCATAGGAACACCATCAGGAGGTGGGCGGAATGTAATTATGATGTCCTACTTTCATGATTTTGGACTCTCAATTTCCTATTTGGAATGGATGATAAAAGTGTATCCACTAGTTATTGTCCAGATTCCCATTATTTCATGGGTATTGATAAAAAGTTTTTCTCCGGAGTATAATCGTCTAGATACGGGTGTCCGGAAATTAGTTGTGCAAGTAGCAAAATCACCTAATATGACTGGCAGGAATACGGTGGCTGCATTTATCTTTCTTTTAGTATTTCTTGGTTGGGTATTTTTGAGTGAAACTTATGGTCTGGGAACGATTGCTTTATTTGGCGTATTTCTATATTTAGTTGCAGGTTTTGTAAAATGGGAAGACCTAAGTAAGAATACACATTGGGGTGTGATTTTATTATTTGGTGCAACAATTTCATTGGGGTCAAATATCAATGACACAGGTGCCGCGTTATGGCTAGCGAATCAAGTTGTAAATCTATTTGGAACTATTATGAATTCATTTCCATTTGCGGTCGATACAATAATTATTGTTATGACCACTACAATGGCAAATGTGTTGTCTAGCTCCGCAACTGTTGCTGTATTAGGCCCGATCACGCTAAATCTTGGTGAAAATGCCATGCATTTAGGCTTAGTCACGGCGATTGCATCTGCATTTGGATATTTTACAGCGGTGGCTGCTCCCGCATGTACAATAGTTTATTCTAGTGGCTTAGTTGGTGCAAAAGATTTTTTAAAAGTTGGATGGAGGGTAGGTGTAATATCCATGATCCTTCTTGTATTTTATGCCAATACTTATTGGCTGATAATCAACTAAAAAATGATTAATATCCAAGCAGTATGAAGATTCTAATAGCAGTTGCCAGTAAAGAGTATTCCGGACCAACACTCAGAGTAGGAATGCAAATTGCAAAAGCTTTAAATGCATCTACTACCATTGTAGATGTTGCTGAAAAAGCCAATAAATTCAATTCAAAAATCGTTGGTTTAGCGCAGGAAAGAATGGACTCCTGGGAATTTGACAGGCCTGGGATTGACGTTTTGGAATGGGCATTTAATTTCCTGGCGGAAAATAATTATATTGTCCCCACAATGGTAGAAGCAGGTTTCTCCACAAATATGCTGGTAGAAATAGGTGAAAATCGTTCGGAAGTATTTTTGAAAGGCACCGTTTGCAAAGACGTTCAAATGATATTGAGAAATGGAGACATAATTGCCGAATTAAGGGATGAGGTTAAACAAGGTCATTATGATGTAACTATCATTGGCGGGAGTGGTAAGCGCAGTATGGCTCACGATTTAATTCAATATATTGATAGTTCGATTTTTGTGGTAAACCAATTTGACCCAAATCAGAAATACAGGCTTTTGTTGGCAGTAGATGATTCAACTGGAACAAAAGGCGCCGTAAAATTTGGGGTGCGAGTTGCCCAAGCATTTAAGATTGATGTTGATATCCTGACGGTAAGTAAAGTTGACCGCTTCAGAGATGGATATAAAGGTGCTGCAGAAAGGGCTGGAAAATTTATGAGGAGAGCAGGCATTCAATATCAAAATATTTATCGTGTGGGTGATCCTTCAGAAATCATTAAAAAGGAAGCAGGGGATAACCATATTGTCATTATGGGTGCTTCAAGCAAAAATCCACTCATGAAATTTTTCAAGGGTAGTAAACCCTTGAAGGTAATGGAAGATTGTCCCTGTCCAATTTTGATCGTTAAATAGCATTAACTTAATGGTCTAACCAAATTAAAAGGAGATTGAAATGTTTCAGGATTTAGGATTAACTGTTTTAACAAGCCTTGTGCTCATTATGATATCTGTCCCGCCTATCCTTTTTCTATTCTGGTATATTCATGACAGCCGCCAAAGCCAGCATTCAATTTTAAGAAACTTTCCTCTTTTGGGGAGAGTTCGGTATTTTCTAGAAATGTTGGGCCCTGAGCTTCGACAGTATATGTTTGATGCTGATGATGAAGGCAGGCCTTTCAATAGATCAGATTTTGCAAATATTGTTGTTCAGGGTAAATATTTAAAAACAGTAATTGCATTTGGATCAAAAAGAGATTTTGAAAAACCTGGCCTTTATCTTCGCAATTCAATGTTTCCCAAGCAGAAGGAGGAAATGAAAGTAGAATTATTACCAAAGATTCCTTCAAAGAGATATATTGGCACTGAGGGTCTTTTTTCGAGGACAGAGCACTTGGAGGATGTAGATGTCTCACCATGGACTCTTCCTGAAGAAGATGCAATTATTATTGGTCCTAATTGCAAAGAGCCATGGAAAGTAAGAGGCCCGGTTGGTATGAGTGCTATGAGCTATGGTGCCCTTGGAGAAAATGCTATTAGCTCTATGAGTTATGGGCTAGGCGCTGCCACTGGATCATGGGTTCATACTGGTGAGGGAGGGCTTGCCCCTTATCACACAATAGGCGGTGGGGATGTTATAATGCAAATAGGATCAGGTATTTTTGGAGTTCGAAATGAAGATGGTACATTTAGTTGGGAAAAATTTAAGGAAAAAGCATCCAACCCTCAATTACGTTGTTTTGAAGTTAAATTAGCTCAGGGAGCTAAAATTCGAGGTGGACATGTAGAGGGAAGTAAAATTAATGAAGAAATTGCAGCAATTCGTGGCGTAGAACCTTGGAAAACAGTGGATTCACCCAATAGACATAGACAATTTCATGATTTCCCTACCTTGTTTGACTTTATTGATAAATTGCGTGAAGAAGGGGGTAAGCCCGTTGGAATTAAGATCGTCATGGGTGGGCCTGATTCTGCAGATGAATTAGCCAGTTACATGGCTAAAACATCTAGAGGTCCTGATTTTATTGCAGTCGATGGAGGCGAAGGTGGATCAGGAGCAACTTATCAAGAAATGGCGGATTCAATGGGAGTTCCCATTAAATCAGCATTAATTTATTGTGATGATGCACTTAGAAGAACAGGTGTAAGAGATAGAGTCAAAATATTTGCCAGTGGTAAACTTTTTAGCCCAGATAAAATTGCAATTGCTTTAGCATCAGGAGCTGACTTAGTTAATATTGCAAGAGGAATGATGATTTCAGTAGGGTGTATTGGAGCTCAAAAATGCCATACGAATAAATGTCCGGTTGGGGTTGCGACAACAGATCCTGAACACCAAAAAGCCTTGGTTGTAGATGAAAAAAAATGGAGAGTTTTAAATTATGTAATCACATTAAGAAATGGTTTGCAAACCTTAGCAGCAGCGTCAGGATTAGATTCCTATACAAAATTCAAGAGAGATCATGTTGTTTACCGAGATGAGTATGGGAAAGTCATATCTCTAGAAAAATTATTTCCTTATCCTGATGCATAAAATTTTATCTCTTTAATTTGAATCACAAACTTACTTCATCTAAATTCACTGTCTCAAAAATCAAAGATTATATTAATAATAAAAGGAAAAAATAATGGAAGCATTACATCCTATTTTTAAATGGCTGCATATCATTGCAGGGATTATCTGGATTGGATTACTTTACTTTTTTAACTGGATAAATGGTCACGTTGTGGCAACCATGGACGCGGACTCAAAACAGAAAGTTGTTCCTGAACTCATGCCGCGAACACTTTATTTTTTCCGCTGGGGCGCTGCTTGGACATGGGTAACAGGGGTTGTTCTATTGTTAATTATTTATTGGATGGGTATGAATGATT
>CAXCBH010000059.1:0-7578 GCA_963980675.1 uncultured bacterium
GATATTTTTGATCTTTATTGGTTAGGAGCAGCCTTTGGAGGTGCAATCCGGTCAAGCCGAGGGAATCCATTCGAAATCGTGAATCTTCCCAAAGTAGGAAAACTTTTTCAAACAGCAATTTTATTGAATCCGGATTGGGGAAGAGGAGCACTTTATTCAGCTATGATGAGTTATACCTCTTCCAGGCCCGATTTATTTGGTGAAATTCTCAAAGATTCAGTAACCTTCTATTATTCAAAAGCCATCAGTGCTTCAGACAGTTTGGATGCTGGGCCTTTTGTATCTTATGCTGAATCTATTGATAAAAAATTTCAACAAAAGGACGAATTTGAACGAAAACTTCAATTTGTATTAGACATGGATGTTGAAAAAGACAAGGATCTTAGATTAAGTAATATTATAGCACAGGAGCGGGCGAAATGGTTATTATCCAAGACAGACGATATTTTCTTCGAATGAAACGGTATTTACTTATTTTAGTATTATCAGTCTCGCTGATGTACGGGAGAAAAGTTGTAGTAAAAATGGCAACCCTGGCACCAGAAGGTACAGATTGGCATGGAATGCTAATCGAAATGGGTCAAGAATGGAAAAAAGCAACAGATGGTAATGTACAACTTAGAATTTATCCTGGTGGCGTTTTAGGAGATGAAAGGGATATGGTTCGTAAAATGAGAATTGGACAGATCCATTCAGCTGGTATCACTACGGAAGGATTAACAGAGATCGTTCCAGATTTTTCTGCATTCTATGTACCATTAGCTTTTAAAGATAATGCGGATATTCAAGCCGTGCTCGATGATATGTATCCAAGCCTTGAAAAGAAATTAGAAGAAAAAGGGTTTAAACTTCTTTATTTAGCAGACCTTGGATGGGCATACTGGTTTTCCACCACAAAAGTTACTTCACCAGCAGATTTAAAGGACAAAAGGATCTTTACTTGGGCTGGTGACTTCAAGTGGGCTGAAGTCTATAAAAAAGCGGGCTATACTCCAGTACCGCTTGCTTCAACAGATATTTTATCAGGACTTCAGACTGGGCTAATTGATGCCATGTCAACAATGCCACTTTATGCACTAGCTCAACAAGCTTTCGGAATAACGAACCATATGCTTGATTTAAAATGGGGGACCCTTTTAGCTGGCATTATTATTGATATGAAAACGTGGAATCGTATTCCTGAAAAATATCATGAAGATATAATTTCAATTGCGAATTCTGTGCGGGAAAAACATCAACAGAATAATAAAAATGCTGAAAGCCAGGCAATTGATGCCATGAAACAATATGGATTAGTCATTCATGAACCGACCCCTGAAGAAGTCATTCTCTGGCAGGAAGAAGTAAATAAAATGGAACCATTCCTGAGAGGTAATATTATTCCAGCTGATGTATTTGATCGCGTTATAGAACTCACTCGGGATTAATTGACTATCCGGATGAAATCTCAATCAAAGATTAATCATGTTGCCAACCGACTCAAATGGGGAGAAGATACCCTAGCTTTCGTTATTTTCGCTGCGATGACACTTTTGCCAGTTCTTGAAACAGGAGCGAGGTTATTTAACACAAATGGTATTCCAGCTTCTCAAGTTCTTGTCCAGCATTTTACCCTGTGGATTGGATTCTTAGGAGCTGTTTTAGCAACAAGACAAAATAAATTGCTCGCTCTGACGAGAGAGCCTTTGTTTGATGAAGCTGAAAAACCTCAATTAGGAAAATGGATTGCAAAAGTCACTACCTTTCTTGTTTTGGTAGCATTGACATGGGGAAGTTGGGAATTATTAAAAGTTGAGATGCAATATCCAATAGACATTGCACCCAATATTCCACGATGGTTGGCCCAAATCATTATGCCTATCGGCTTTGGTCTCATGGCAGTCCAAGTTTATTTTAAGAGTTACAAAAAACATATACACAGGATTTCTTTGGTCGTTGTTGGTCTTCTTTTTTCAATCAGTGCCATCACTGATGCGATTTTTGATGTATTCCCGGCCGTCGGGATCGGGTTAATTCTTCTTCTTATAGCATTGCGCTATGGCGCTCCTATATTTGTGGGATTAGGTGGTGCAGCAGCATTATTCTTTTGGGCGGATTTTATTCCTATTTCAGCGATTCCAACGGAAACATATAGAATAGTTGTATCCCCGACCTTGCCTACAATTCCTCTATTTACACTTGCGGGGTATTTGCTTGCCGAAAGTAAAGCATCAGAAAGGCTTGTGAATGTCTTTAGGGCATTATTTGGATGGATTCCCGGTGGAACTCCCATTATTATTGTCGTTCTATGCGCATTTTTTACAGCATTAACAGGTGGCTCTGGTGTTACAATCCTAGCTTTGGGAGGACTTCTCTTACCCCTATTATTAAAGGAAGGTTATAGCAGATCGTTCTCGCTTGGATTAATCACAGTTTCCGGGTCTCTAGGATTATTGTTCCCTCCAAGTTTACCAGCTATTATTTATGGTGTTACTGCTGGGGTGTCTGTAAAAGATATATTCATCGCGGGTTTAATACCTGGGATTTTACTCTTGGTAATGATGTCTGTCTGGTCTTTGTACCAGGGGAAGAAAGAAAGGATTGCACCCAAGCCATTTAATTTCAAAATATCTGTCAAAGCTTGCATTGATACGAAATGGGAATTGGTAATCCCTGTTCTGATCCTTTTTGGTGTTTTTGGCGGATTTACCACATTGGTGGAAACAGCTGCCCTAACTGTGGGTTATATCTTTTTGGTGGAAGTGTACCTATACAAAGATATTCAATTGAGAGAATTACCAAGGATCGTGATTGACTGCGCCACCCTCATTGGTGGGGTATTGATTATCCTTGGAGTAGCCATGGGACTGACCAGCTATCTTATAGACGCACAAATCCCAATTCTAATTTTAACATGGGCGAAGAGCACCATCGCATCAAAATATGCATTTTTATTAATGCTCAACGTATTTCTGATTTTAGTTGGATGTTTAATGGATATTTTTTCAGCGATAATTGTGATTGTACCGCTTATCGCACCTTTAGGGGCATATTTTGGTATAGATCCAGTTCATTTAGCCATAATATTTATTGCAAACCTTGAACTTGGATTTTTAACGCCACCCGTAGGAATGAATCTTTTCTTGGCTGCATATCGGTTTGATGAAGATATGCCTAAGATCTATCAGGCCACCTTGCCGTTTTTTCTTGTTAGATTATTGGCTGTAGGGTTAATCACATATATACCTGTTTTAACTTTAGGATTATTACAATGATTTGGAACATTTTACCTAGATATTCATTTCTTGATTATGAGAGGCAGAGAAAGATATATTCCCCGTCCAAAAAACAGGAACAAATCAATACCTTAAACGCTATCAATTCGCTCGCAAAGAGCGCATTCAATATCAATCAATATTTAGGAGACGTCCAATGAAGCGTTTAGGGATAACTCTGTCTTTACTGACAGTACTAATAAATCCCATCTTCGCCCAGAGCGAAGCTGGAGCAATTTTTCTCTTAATTGCACCGGGTGCTCGTGCGGGTGGCATGGGTGAGGCCCAGGTAGCTGTGGCTAATGATGCATATGCAAGTTATTGGAACCCCGCTGGATTGGGTTTTCTTGAAGGACAGGAATTGGCCATGATGCATGTGAATTGGCTTCCTGGTCTTGCGGATGATCTTTATTATGAGTTCTTCGGTTTTAGGAAGTCTTATCCAACGCTTGGAACTATCGGCGGACATTTAATATTTTTGAATCTGGGTGAACAGATTCGTACCAGCGAAACTGGAGATGAGCTGGGGACATTTACAAGTTATATGACTTCTTTTGCTATGTCTTATAGTGCCTTGATATCTCCGACGAAATCCTTTGGTTTAAATGCAAGAGTATTCTACCAACATTTGGTTGAAATGGGTGCTGGGAGCGAGAAGGGAAAAGGGACATCAATGGATTTCGGTTTTGATCTTGGTTATATGCAAAAGGAATGGTTATTACCCAATTTGACTCTAGGTTTAAACTTGTCAAATTTAGGACCCAAAGTTGCCTTTATAGACCCTGACCAAGCAGATCCACAGCCGACTAATTTAACTTTGGGATTAAAGTATGATCTTGTAAAAAGTGAATTTAATAAACTCAGCATTGTTTATGATGTTGATAAACTTCTTGTTTCATCATATCCGGATATGGATTGGGATAACGATGGATATATCGGTGGCTTTGACGAAGATGGTAAAACAAGTCCCGGAAATGATTATAATAAAGATGGAAATTTAGAAATCGCCCATACGGATCCAATCTATAAGGCGATTTTTACTTCCTGGGTGAATGATTGGCTTCTTGGTGGAGATATGGATTATGGAGCTGATGGTGCCGGAAATGGTGATAAAATCATTGGTGGATATGAATGGGATGATTTAGATGGTGATGGCAAAATAGATTTAGCAGATAACGAAATAGTAAAAACAATTGGTAATCCAGGTGATGAAAACTGGGGCGATTATAATGAATTTGGTCATAAAGAGGTGGGTAATTCCAAAGAAAGAACCATCTCAAATGAAATTGATAGATTAGTTCATAATATGGGGATGGAATATTGGTATGGACAATATTTTGCTATACGTTCTGGATTTTATTATGACAAAACTGGGAAGATCAGCAATCCCACATTCGGAATCGGTTTACGGTTCGCTGGATACGGATTTGATTTCGGATATACTTATGGTGAAACGGGACATCCTTTGACCAACACCATGCGATTTTCCCTGAATATGGAATTCTAAAAGCCTCTCTCTATTATGTGGCTTTCATCTATTCGCAGATCATTCTCTTTGGTCTGCTTTTTTTCATTATTGTTTTCTGAAATTACAGGCGATTTACGCGTGTGTGCTTTGCGAATATCTTTTCAAGTTGATAACGATGAAAGTACAACTGGTGATGGTCAATTTTTATTAGAGTCTAATGGTATCGACTGTGGTCCGTATACTATCGATCCGGTACCGCATAATCGGTCGTATTTTGAGTCTCAATTAAAAGCTGTTGATGGTTACTTCAATGATGTATCGTATGGCAAATTTGGAATTGATTTAGACTTGTCATCTGTGTATCCCATAGACGATAATGAATCCTATTCACTTTCAAATACCATGAATTATTACAATCCTTACAATCAAGATGAGATTCAAGATGAACGCATTACAAATTTATTTTATGATGCGGTTTCTAAAGCATACGATATAGATCAAATTGATTTTTCATCTTATGATCTTGTAGTGGTTTTTCATGCGGGTATAGGGCAAGATTTTTCACTACCTTTTTTAGATCCAACTCCGGAAGATATTCCTTCAACTTACGTTGATAATGAAATGGTATTAGAACATTTAGGCTCGCCTTCTATCACTGTTGGAAACCATGAGATTACTCATGGAATCATTTTGCCGGAATCACAAAACCATCTTTTATTTGACATTGCTGAAACCATGTTTTCCGATGCATCGGAACCCTGCGAATACCAGTTTGGGCTTACAGGTACATTTGCGCTCATGATCGGCTTTGCAGTAGGCTTACCTCCTTTATGGAATATAGAAACAGGGGAAAGCGGTATTGGCGTTTTTGGACTCATGGACCAAGGCTCAAACAATGGACGCGGCATATGTCCATCTCCGCCAACGTTGTGGACTCGAATATTTGCAGGATGGGAGTACCCATCTGAAGGGAATTTTGGATCTATTATCCATTTGCCTTTTAGAGGAGAAGGGGCAGCAATAAAGATTCCTATCAATAATTCAGAATACTATTTGATCGAAAATCGTGATAACTCAATCCATGATGGGATCAGTCTCGATTCTATGCGTTATGTTATTTGGGAAAATAATGGTGAAACAGATTACCCGCCCTTGGTTGAAATCCTTCAGGATTCTTCGGGAATTATAAAAGATGAAAATGGTGTTGTTATTTCTGTACCTAATTATGATATTGGTCTCCCCGCATCCGGGCTATTGATTTGGCATATTGATGAAACAGTAATTAATGCAGGATTAAGTGATTTTTCTGTTAATGGTAATCTATCCAGGCTTGGCGTTGATTTGGAAGAAGCAGATGGAGCCCAAGATATTGGTTACCCTTCCATCCATATTTTTAATGATCCTTCTGCCGGCTATTTTGGCGATATGTGGTTTAAAGGCAATACTCAATACGAATTAGCCAATTCCGGCACGGATGGAATGAATCCGGAATTTGGTCCTTTTACCTATCCATCCACAAATGCAAATGATGGATCGTCTACCTTCATAACAATAGGTGATATAAGTAAGGCAAGTGATACAATGTCTTTTTCAGTGTCTAATTCGCTAATATTAAATGGTTTTCCTGATTCGACAGCATTTATTAGGACAGTATACGATTTAGATAATGATGGCGTCAATGAGATATTTGGTGGTAAAGATTCTTTATGGTTTGCCACTGCGGATAGTTTTCCAACTAAACAGAATTTTCTACAATTAGTTATTTTCGATAACCAGGAAGTTGAATTTGATTTCCAAAGGCAATCAGATAAAACAACCATCTCAATTATTGAACGCATTGATGATTATACATTATTCTCTCAAGTAGATTTTAGATTTAGTGATGGTTCATTATCAGATACGCAAGAGCAAATAATTGATTCTCTGGTATTTAGTATTTGGGAAAATGATATAGAAAATGGAAAACTATATATCCAAAGTGAATGGAATATGCATTCAAAAAGAATCTTTACTTCTTCTTTCAATTATGGAATCGATTTGGGGAACTCGGGTATTTCAATCACAGATTTTGATGGTACCATTATAAAATGGGAAGATTTATCATTTCAAACCATTGCCGGCATTGATTTAGATCTTGATGCATCTTTGGATGTTTTAGCTTTGGATTCATTGGGGATATTATATGCTTTTAATTCAGATCTAACTATTATGGCTGGGTTTCAATTAAAAATGGAATTGCAATCCCCTATACTAGCAAGAGATCTCTTTAATGATGAGCATCCAGAAATTGTGGTGAAATCGGCAGATTCATCTTCCATTTATATTTTTGACTATCAAGGGAATATTCAATACAAAATTGCATCTAATAAAGGTGATGAATTGGTGGCTCTGGAAAATATCCAAGGAAAGAATTCAATTTTGACCATGTCTACCATTTATCAATTTGGAGATGCAACAGAAACAAATGGGAATGAATGGGCTTTTGAACATGGGAATTGGGGTAGAAGCCGAAAAGTAATACTGAATTATACGTTTGATGATTCTAATAAAAAAAGTTTAGTCCGTTCCTACTGTTATCCAAACCCAATCCGAGAAAATACAGGTACAATTCGTATAGAAACTATTGGTGCTGAAAGGGTAGAAGTAAACCTGTATGATTTAGCGGGGTATTACATTAAAACTTGGACTGAAGATCTCTCTCATTTCGGAAACCAAATCACTGAATGGGTGTGGGATGTATCTGATGTGGAATCCGGTGTGTATTTTGCGCATGTTGCCGTGATTGGAGATATTGAGATAGAGACGAATATCATCAAGGTTGCTGTTATTCACTGATGAAAAATATTTTTTATTTCA
>CAXCBH010000060.1:0-7498 GCA_963980675.1 uncultured bacterium
GTTGGAATCCCAGGGCCAATCCATCGGTCTGGATCGGCATTTCGCTGTGAACAATCCCCCGGCCTGCGGTCATCCACTGGACAGAACCTTCCCCTAACTTACCTTCGTTTCCAGCAGAATCTTTATGCTGCCATTTTCCGTTTAACATATAGGTAATTGTTTCAAATCCACGATGAGGATGAGGTGGAAATCCAGCAATGTAATCATCGGGGTTATTACTGCCGAATTCATCCAGAAGAAGGAATGGATCCAGCATATTGAGTTCTGGACTACCGATGATACGAGTGAGATTAACGCCGGCACCGTCAGATGTTTTCATCCCAGTAATTGTTTTAATAATTTTACGCTGTTCCATAGATAAAATTACCCATGATAATAATAAGTACACAAAAACAAAAAAGCCCCTTAAGGGGCTTTTTTTATCTAATTGAATTTTGAGATTATTCTACCATTTCTCCGCCACCAAGAAGATCAGCAACATTGAATTGTCCATCTTTCTCCATTTGTCTTGCAACATCCACAACTTTTTTACGTGCTGTATCCACGTCCCTTTTGGGTCGTGGGCCATCTTCCGGTTCGTACATGGCTTGTTTTTTCTGGGGCAAGTTGCCAATAATACGGTCAACTATTTCCTGGTCTACACCTTTCATGGCCATGGAAACGTCTGACAAATCCACAGTATTCATAATATCGCGAAGGGTGCCGTCGGGGAATTGCTCAATAATATCAATAAACGTGAGATGGTATTTCTTCACATCTTCATAAAGATCAGGATCTTCATTCTGGAGCGTTTGTAAATATCGTTCTTCCTCAGCCGAATCCATCCCCCCGATAATTTGTGCAATTTCTTTTCCACCTCCACGAGAGAATTCTGTTGTACGAGGCAGATAGCTAGATTTATCATGCAGACGCGCTGCTACTTCAATAATGCCTTCCAAAGGAATATCCCCGAGTGATCCCAATTCAATCAAAATCTCCCCCTTTTCCACGGGATCAACTTTATCCAGGATTAGCATTCTTTTTTCCGGTTCAAGCTGTGCCAGCACCATGGCGATCACAGGTGGGTCTTCCTTATTTAAGAGAGCGAGTAATTGCTCATCCTGCAGATCTACTAAAAATTCAAATGGCTGAATAGGCCCATCCTCTTTTTTTTCGTCTTGGAATTGTTCGCTTAGAAATCCGAAATAAAATTCTTCAATGACTTGTTTTTTTACAGTAAAAGCCACATCGCCCATTTCTCGCATAGTGGATCGAATCTTTCGGATTTCAGTTTTTGATAAGCCTTTAACCAAAGATAAGGATAGACTTTCCCCTACAACAGAAAAGAGGATAGCTACCTTATGCAGGCCTGAAAGCATATGATAATCAGTAATCATGGTATTCTCCCTTCCTATTATTCTTCGTCGCCATCATCACCACTATCGGATTCCTCTTCCGGTTCAGGTGGTGCAGGTGCGGGTTGTTCTAACCATTCTTTTACGATGGTAGATGTTCTACCAGGTTGTCCAACACTCATGGAGACAACCGATTTCCGAATATCATCTATTTCACTTTTTAATACATTCGGATCGTCGCCATATGATTTTGGAGCTTGATGCTCTGGTTCTGGCTCTGGTTCTGGTTCTGGCTCTGGTTCTGGCTCTGGTTCTTGAGTGATCGGTTCATCCTTGGATTCTTCATCTTTTTCATCTTTCTTGGATTTTTTATCTTTTGTTTTAGATTTTTTCTTTTTCTTTTTTCTTGGACGAGGTGGAGGATACATCCATGGTGGTACAGGTGGTGGTTGCTGCCTGGTTCTACTCATAACAAATATAAGAGCACCTACTAAAATAAGAGCTAATACACCCAGAGCAATTAACATTAACTGAGATGAATCCTTACTTTCTGCCTGCAGGGCGTCCAATTCTGTCTGGACACCTTCAAGTGCAGCTATTTTTTCTTCGATCAACGAATCACGGGATGCTTTTTCTTTTTCCCTGGTTGCCAATTCTAATGCAATTTTTGCCTGTGTTTTTTTCTGAGCATCAATAGAATCCTGCAGCATAGCTTGTAGAAGCATTCTTCGAAGGCCTTGTAATTCATTATCCAGTAAAGCAAAGCGAGATGAGTCGACTTTAGATTGTTTTTCTACGTCTTCCTTATGGCTGATTTGCAGCATATCCCTTAATGCAGAAATTTCATTATTGAGCTTTGCTACTTTCAGGGAATCTCGGCGAAGCATTTCTTCCTTTTCTGCAGCATATGCTTGTGCTTTGGCTTTGTCTTCCATTTGGGCTAATTGGCCTTCAAAGAAGGATCGATCTTCGTCGCGACGGGCGGTTTCTTCCGAACGATATTGTTGAATATCTTCTCGCCAATCCGTGTTTTCAGTCACGCGTTTTTGTTCTAACAGATCTATTTTTTCTGCTATGTTCTTCAGCATAATCTGTTCTGCAGAACGCTGGTCACGGCGCTCTTTAAAACTAGCTGTCATGATGGTGAACTTATCACCACGATCTCGATCAAATTTGGATGCAGCCATAGTGAGCTGGCGTATATTTTCAATTAATTCCGGTGCTGCACCCTCCTGAAGTATCAGGGTAAGATCCATTCGTTTCACTTCTGCGCGGGAAGGTCGCTTACGGGAAATAACTTTATCCACCATTTCTCTCTGAGCATTATCATCATTGGTCGGTTGGTCCATGGGTTCCATAGTTCTTGGGGAAATCGGTGTAGATTGGGTTATAGATCTTGGTTGAGGTTTATCTCCGGCAACATCAATTTCAAATCCAGGTATTGGGAGCCCGATAGAATAACCGCTTTTTGATTCCGGTTGGGATTCCTCGACCATTTTTCTCTGAATTTTCAGGAGCGCATCAGCTGTTCTCTCTGCAGGTGTTATATCCACTCTTTTATCAGATTCTCGAGGAGAAAAAACTGTAATCTGTTCATTTACCTCATCTAGAATTTCCAATTCAACATCAATGTTAATAACATATTTGTGGGAATCAATAAGCTTAGAGAGAGCTTCTTTGACCCGTTGTCGAATGTTGTTTTCCACCATCAATTTTTGGGAGAGATAACCTCCACTTTCTCCTATGAGTAGCGTGACCGCAACAACTACTCCTATGATGGGTATTAAATATTTATTCCCCTTACTCATGTGATGACTCCTTGGTATGTTTTTCAATCTCATCGTATTATGAGATCAAGAATCACTTTCCATATAACCGCTGGCATTATGGTGCGATGGTTTGATGAATGTGAGTTGAATTCTCCTGTTGTTTGATTTTTGTTTGGTTGTTGAATTCATTATTAATACTTCTTCCCATGTAAGTGTCAAAGGATTATACATGGGGTTTTCCGCTTTAATACTATCAATCCCTTTTGGATACCAATCTCCGTACCCTGCAGCAAGAAGTCTGGGTGCCGGTACGCCATTATCAATCATGTACCGCACGACTGCTGCTCCTCTTGCAGCAGATAATTCCCAGTTACTGGCATAAAATTTTTGCCACTTTTTAGGCATAGCATCACTATCCGAATGCCCTGCTACTTCCACCTGAAAAATGCTCAATTGGATCTTTGGTATTAGTTCTTCGTTCAATAAGGTTTGTAATTCCGGTTTCATTTCTGCTTTACCTGAAGGGAATGCAAAATCACCCTTAATATTGATTATAAGCCCCTTGGCGCTGGTTTCAATATCAATGGGAGGATCACCCGCCGGGTTTTCCTTTTTCATTTTTTCAATGGTCTCTTCCATAGCATCCTTCATCTCAGCCAAGTTCTCAATAGGCTCAAATTCTCCTTCATCTGATGCTTTGCCTGATGCTTTAATCTTGCTCCCTAGGGATTTGCCCTGAGAGTTTGCCATCTCCTGTAACTTCACTGGATCCATTGTTGATATAGCAGCCAAAAGTACAAAAAAAGCAAATAGAAGTGTCATCATGTCAGCGAAAGTGCCAAACCAGCCAGGTAATCCTTCTTCTACAGAATCGGCGCCAGTCTGGAAGCCCTTATTAAAGGCTTTCTTTTCTGCTGCTGTCATACCCATATCAGATTACTCCCGCTTCCACTCCGCTGGTGGAATAAAAGAATTTAGTTTTTCCCTGATGATAAGAGGATGTTTTTTCTGGTGAATCAATCTCGCTGCTTCCACCAGCAGACACGCAGACATAGATGTCATTGTGGTTTTATTTCCCATTTTTTGAGCCATTGGCAGAAAAAATAGATTGGCAAAAACAGCACCATAAAGTGTAGTAATCAATGCTGCGGCCATACCGCCACCCAGGTTATCTGCACCGCCTTCACCGCCAAAGCCAGCTAACATAAGCACCAGGCCGATTAGCGTCCCAACCATGCCCCAGGCTGGAGCAAGATCTCCCATGGATTTTAACATATCTGTTTGAACTTTTTCACGCTTTTCACGATATTCAATTCTTGTTTCCATAATCTCGGTTACTTCATCTAAGGAATAACCATCCACAACCATTTGGACACCATCCTTTAAAAAATAAATTCTAACTGTCTCAACTGCTTTTTCAAGATCTGCTGCACCTTTTCGTGCAGATTCTCCCACTTCGCATGCCGTATCTACTAAAGGACCCATTTTATCATCCGCCGGTTTTAATACGGCACCAATAGCTTTACCCAGTGCCAAAACATGAGGCATGGGAAACGCCACAAAAATAGATGCAATCATGCCCCCGGCAACAATTCCAAAACTCGGTATTGAAATAAAATCACCAAATCCACCTGCAGAACCTTCTACAAATAGGGCATAGGCAATACTGCCAATCATGGCAGCCATACCAAGAATAACTCCAGCAATTAAAGCAATATCCATTCGTTTACTCCTGTATTAAACTTGCGGATTTTAAATTATTTTCATGCAGAGCTTTCAGAATATTTCTTACATCTGTATACTCCGGATCCAACCGAAGAGCCAGATTCCAGTTGATAGTTGCTCTCTGCACATCGCCTAATTTATAATAGATTGACCCTCTTCTGGCATAGGCAAGTGCTAAATTCGGATTTAGCTCCAATGACAAGTCCACCTCTTTTAATGCTTCTCGATAATCCCCTGCATAAAAATACCTTAATGAGCGAGATAAGTGCCTCAAGGCTTCATTCATATTTTTTTCGGATACATTTGTTTCCAATTGAATATTCACCAGTGAATCAGATAAAAATTTTGTATTCTGCTCCATAGCAGATAAGCGTACCAATAAATTCCTCATTTCATTATTCATAAGCGCCATAGAATCTCTCAATGTAGTGACAGCAACATTTGCCATTGTAATAGTTGAGTCACGATGTAAAGGCAGGGTTTCTATTCCACCCGGTAAACCATCAGATGGGCCATAAATATTTGTTGGGCCTGATGGGCCACCTTGCAGTCGTCGCCTGGGTTCCCGGGGAACAGCCATATCAAGACCCAGTGTGAAACCTGGATGACCTGCCCAATACCTTTTATCCCAATCCGGCAGTCTTTCTATGTGGGTGAACCCTAGGTTCAGGCGGTAATCCGAGGTAAGGGGGATGCGGAGTCCCACATTGACACCTGTCCCGTCGAATTCACCCACAATATCCATGCCGCCCCGTCTTGCGAAATACGGGGTCTTTAATACAAATCCAAGAAATACACCGGCGCTTGTGCTAACTGAATCAGGATCAACTTCAATTGTATCCATGGGCGCCAAGCCACCGGATCCAAAGCCCATATATGTATTCATCTTATACTCTCCCAAATCTTTTTCACTGGCCAAGACAGTAAAAAAAGATAAAAGGGATGTATTCAGGCTTAAAATCTCGTCTGAAGTTTGATCATTTTGAAAAACAACATCTTGTAGTCCAACTGTTAATGAAATATCATTATATGAAAAGACGCGTTGTTGAAAATGGAATCCAAATTCCACGACCGGTTTTTGCTGCGATTCCGTCAGTACGGCAAGAGATGTAGTATCTCCGCCCTGAACAGCAGAAAATCCAAAAGCGAATCCTTTGTTTAATTCCATATCAAAATAAACACCTTTTGCCGTATTAAACGGATCAAAGTTGTGAATTTCAGTTCCAAACCCCGTTCTGAACAAATAGGGCGTTTTATGATTGCTGGATGTTGGGATTCGCATCATGAGCCCCGGACGTGTGTAAGCTACGCGCGTAGAACCTAAAACCATGGATGCAATTAAAACCAAAATGTATATATATTTTGTGATCTGTCTCATTGAATCAATTATTGATTATTGCCTATAGGAATATTCATTACTGGTATTCTTCCCAATCAATAACGTATGAATAACCGATAAATGCACCAAAATCCTGTGGCACATAAAGATCAAATTTTCCCACGGCACCTGGTAATAAACTTGCATCGGATACGATGCCCGTATCAAAAGTGTTATAAGACCCTTTTACAAATGTAGTCAGTGTCTTTGTTTCCCCACTCCAATTCTTGCGAAAAACAAAATCTACCTTGACAAAATCTGATCTGCGACCGCCAATATTTTTAATTTCACCCTTAAAGATAATATTCCCTTGACCGTCTTTCTTCTCTGAAATATTGCCTACCAAAACACAATTTGCAGAGAAATTTGCACTGGCATTTCTGGCAGAGTTATTTGATGACGTATATCTAGGTTGTGCCAATTTTGGCATGGGTGGCGGTGTATAGCTTTCCCGAATCTGTTCCGGAACATATTCCTGCGTATCCTCTGTGATTACATTATCAACAATCCGGACAACCTGAGTACGGTCTACAATCAAGTATCCAACCAATGTTTCAACCTTGAGTGATTTGTCATCTTGGTAAATTATTTTCCCGAATACAGTACTTCCATTTTTAAGTATAATCTCTTTTGAATAAATGGTGAGTGGATTCACCCACATTTTACTTAAGGCTTTCAAATCATCAATTTCTTGGGAAAGATGTTTGAATTCTGCTGAAAGTTTCTTGATCTCAAAATTTAATTCATTAAGTATAAAATCCTTACTGGGGCTTCCCATGGCTTCCATGGTTTGCGGAACAGTAACGGAAATTCTTTCAGACCGTGCCGTGGCAGGTTCGTTGGTGCCGCCTGTCTCAGCCTTTCTTTCGTTTGCATCTGCAACTGATTTGCTTGGCTTTTCTGTGGTAAGGGCCAAATCACCAATGTCTTTTTTATCAGCTAATGTGATTATCATCTCCGCAGACCCAAATTCATTATGAGTTGCCTGGAGGACATAGTCGCCTTCATCTAGTTTGTTAAATTTGAATTTTCCATTGCCTCCAGTCTTGTCTTCCTTGACTACATCCCCACCAGATAAGAGTGTTAGAACGGCCTTTTTTACTTTTTTACCGTCTGAATTAACAACTCTTCCAGATAGGGTTAACCCCTTAGCGAACGCAAGGGTTCCTATTAGTATATAGACGACTGTAGCGAATACAAATCGCTTTTGTAGGCTTTGTGTTAGTGTCATGTTTTACCTCGGATTATGAACACTTGTAGCATCAAAATGCGCTAAAGCTAAAAGATTTTAC
>CAXCBH010000061.1:0-7346 GCA_963980675.1 uncultured bacterium
AATACGAGGTCGGCCGGTGAAAAAATAATTTGACTCCCATTACTGTAAACGTTGACACCTGTAAAATTGAATACACGATCGAACCCGGAGAAGTAAGACGCAGAAAGTTCTCCCACACCAAAAGAATAGGTACCTTGGTATCCACCTTCAAATGGGAGGTTAGAGATGGGGAATATTTGACTTTCATCCGGATAAATAGGGAGTGTAATGGGAAAGTCATCATCGCCAAGTGGCAAACGATTCGTAGTATGAATTGGAGAGAAAACGGCATTCAACTTTAGATTACCAAAATAATAATCTAAAGCACCAGATAAGGTCGCCATTTTTCGCTCTCGACCTAAAAAGAAAATATAATAATAATCGAAAGCGCTAGCATTATCCAGAGGACTATTCTCATCCACATTGCCCCAGGAATGAATCTGTTTTCCAACTCTTAATTCAAAATTAGGTCCGCTAAAAGTTGAATAGAGTTCACGCATATCCAAATGGAAATCCTGTGGATTTTTAGATTCTAAAAAATAAGAATCCCTTCTCAATTGATATTCTAGAGTGAAATTTCCATTTAATGAAATATTTTCATTTTGGTGAAAAAAATCGATCGACCCCATTCTGTATGGAATATCAATGATGGAATAATCAGATAGTCTTGAAATATGAGCAAAATCTACATATCCGTTGAACAAAAAGGGCGATTCTTCACCCAATAGAAATGTTAGAGAAAGCACAATTGCTACTTTATTCATGAATTATTCCTTTTCGTCAATTCTTCATCTAACCAATTTAATACTTCAGTGCCCTGCGTAACCCAAGCTCGTGTTAATCCAAAATCAGGGAAGTTTCCAAGTAATTCGCCATTCCAGGCATAGATAACTTTTGTCTTATTTGGCTCAAGTGCAGTTAATATCCAGATTCCTGCAGCGTTAGGTAACCGAACATGATTCGGATATAATATTCCTTTCGGATGATCCACAGCAGTGAAGACAAAAACCCAGCGATCATCCAGGTTTTCAATTTTGTACTTAACAATGTAATCCCTGCCATCAAAAGGAAAAGGCATATCTAATACAATTTGAACCACATCTGTTTCAAGTCGATTTGTTTTTGTGACTCGATCAAAAATGTCTGGATAATGATCTAAGTCCTGAATTGCTTTTGAAATTCTATCAATTGAATGATTCAACACTGTTTCAGCCTTGCTGATGGGGAAATTATCGTAGGTGCACCAAGAAATAGAAACAGCATCCGATTGCAGATTTTCCCAACCAGTCATTGTCTCAATTCCATGAAGATCCAATGAAAATAATTGGTTCAGAGTCAAAGCCAATACAACGAATAATTTTTTCATCTGTTAGTTTAAAAAGGTTCTATATATCTGTTCACAATCCTGTCTGATCCTTTCTTCCGTTAAACCAAATTTTTTCAAGTTATACTTGTGCCCGCTTTTATATTGTCGTTGTTCTTCAGCGGTTATTTGAATTTGTTTTGTTAATTCAGAGGTAGGCTCAACTTGGATAAATTCAAGAATCGACGCCATAAGAGGTTCAAACTCAGTCATCATGGTATCAAAACGAACAATATGTACTTTTTCCTTATTAATATTTCCTGAAGTCCAATCATCATGAAATCGATTCAATAATTGCACCAAAGCTGTATATAGCCGTTCAATAAATCGTGTTTGTAATTTTTCATCCAAAGACCAAAAGTTAAATTTTTTATCTAATACGCCTGTAACCAAACTTAATCCGGAAGGAATTACACTTAAAGGATCCCTTATCATATATAGAATCTTTGAATCAGGAAACCGTTTTTGAAATACAGGAAGGTTGCCACTTAAACTAAATAATTTGCCAATATATCGATCGCCATTATTTGAGATCAAATTTCGTTTCCACATGGATTCAAACCAGTCAAAGTCTCGTTTGGATGTGTTGCGTAATTTTGGATCTACCCAGTGAAAAAGGTCTTGTTCATCAAATGTTAATATAAAACCATAGAAAAAGAATCCATCTAAATATCGAAATAGGAGTGAAACATCATCTGTTTCAATAGAAGTAAGGCTTGTTTTATGAGCTGCTGTAGAATGGTGCTTAGCTGGACTTATGATTTCCATCAGAGGAAGAAACGGCTTAAGAATTTTTTGTAGTATAATGGATGGATAGACCATCTGCCAAAGCTGGGACCCTGTGCCAATATTTTGTTTAATTAAAAAGCGATGAAGGAAAGTTGTCCCGGATCTTGGATTCCCAACAATAATAATTGGATTCTTTAGTGGTCTACGTATTGCCCAAAAGATAATATGGTCAACCAGCCTTCCAATTAATACGATTAAACGAAGCAACAAAATCAATAACCCTGTAAATAAAGGTGATACCCACGTGTTGAAGGTTTTTCCAATAATAAGGTATGCGCGTGTAATGCGTTTAAGTGCCATCTACTTCAGTTTCGTTATTATAATCTAACTAAGGGGTTTTTATCAAAAATTAATTATTTAACTATATGACTAAGTAAGTGTCTATTAGTTAAATTTAATTGACCATTAACATTAAAAAGATAGTTACGATTAAAAAATGAAAAAGACTTTAATATTATTTATTTATTTACCCATGGTTTTATTAGGACAAACATTTAACGGTATGACCCTATTTGCTCCTATGCAGGGTGGCGGCGGCAGTTCATTTATCTCTTATCTTGTTAATAATGATATGGATGTTATTAAGTCTTGGAACCATTCAAATGGAGCCGCAAGTATGCCTTATCTTTTACGAGATAGCACTCTGGTTTATCCCTATCGCGTACCAAATCCTACAATGAGTTCAGGTGGTGTTGGAGGCGGTATTTCTAAATATAATTGGGAAGGTGACTTACTATGGCACTATGAGATATCTAACAATACTTACCAGCATCATCATGATATAGAGCCACTTCCAAATGGTAATATCCTAGTTATAGCCTGGGAAAAGAAAACAGATACAGAAGCATATGCGGTTGGGAGACAATCAATTGATAATCCTTTAAATGAAATGTGGGCCGAAGCCCTTCTGGAAGTGGAACCTGTTGGAACGAATGAAGCAAACATAGTTTGGGAATGGCATATCTGGGATCATCTTATTCAAGACGTTGATCCTGGGCTACCAGGTTTTGGTGTTATATCGGAACATCCTGAGTTACAGGATGTGAATTATGGTAATGCTGGGGCTAGTCAAGGTCCAGGAGGCCCTACTGGAGATTGGAAACATTTTAACGCTGTTAATTACAACTCAGAATTGGATCAAATTGTTATTTCCTCGCGACATCATGATGAGATTGATATTATTGATCACAGCACAACAACAGAGGAAGCAGCTGGCCATAGTGGAGGTAATTCAGGCATGGGAGGTGACTATTTATATCGTTGGGGTAATCCACAGGCCTACGGAAGAGGCAACAACTCTGACCATCAGCTAGCTAGTCAACATGGTGTGAACTGGATCCCGCAAGGATATCCTGGAGAAGGCAACTTGATTCTATTTAATAATAATTATACAAATTCGACGTCCGCAGTTTTTGAGTTTAATACTCCATTAAATGAAAATGGGACATATGATATTGAAGATGGTCAACCTTTTGGTCCCGATAATCCTACGTGGTTTCATGCTGGGAATTTCCATACACAGATGCAAGGCGGGGCTTTTCGCCAGCCAAACGGAAATACTTTGGTCACCGATTGTGATGATGCCTATATGTTTGAAGTGACGAATGATCATGAAGTGGTTTGGAGTCATGATTATGGAAATTCATATACTATAGCACGTGCCCAAAAATACCCGCTTAATTATTTGGATGTAGGTTTTCCTGAATTCACCTTAGGCGATGTCAATTTTGACGGTATTCTTAATGTGCTGGATCTTTTATATACATCTGATATGAGTTCAGGATATGGATATAATCCAACTCCGCCAGCAGATTATAATGAGGATGGATCTGTCACGACAATAGATGTTATTCTCATCTCCATATACATTATAAATAATTAAATAATAAAAATAAATACTTGTCAAATAAGCGAATTAATTCATAATATGGGAAACGAAATAAACGAATATCGTTTCCATTATACATGTCATCTAAACAACAATTAAACCAAATCCTTGAAGGCGGGTTTGATTCGGTAACAGAAACAGGCGTTCGGGCATTTACAGTTGAATCACTTGCAAAGCGACTGGCAATGAGTAAAAAAACGATCTATAAGTTTTTTCCAACCAAAGAAAATTTAATTCGTTCTATTATGCAATTTGTATTTACCCAAATTGATGCTGCTTTCAATAAAGTAATGGTTGATGAACCAAACCCTGCTGTCCAGTTTATTAAAATTATGGAAACGATTGCAAAATTTGCTGGAAGAATTCCCGTTGATAAAATCGCTGAACTCAAGTCGCTTCATCGAGAAATTTGGAAGGAAATCGAAGCATTCCGAATAAGTCATCAAGATGATTTTTACACGATCCTGCACGATGCTCAAGAGCGGGGACTGGCACGGGATGATATCAATATGAGGGCTACATCCATTATTTATATCAATATTATTAATTCAACATTTCAACCGGAATTTTTCCTGAAAAATGATTTACCAATCAGGGAGACTATTCGTGGTTTCGTCCAGATCGTTGCCCGTGGAATATTTACAAATAAAGGTATGAAAGCTATAAAAGAACATTATGAACAAAATTAAAAATTATTCGGATCATCCTATACGGCGATGGTTTATTTACCAAAGCATAAATCGTCCGGTTCGATCCATTGTAGTGTCTTTGTTCGCAACAATAGTTATGGCTTCCGGATTAACATTTTTAGTCATAGACGACGATATGATGAAAATGCTACCCAAAAATCTGGAGTCGCGGAAGGCATGGGATTCTCTCCAGGATGAATTCGGCAGTACGGAAGTTATTTTCGTAGCATTCGGCGAAAAGGATCGTTCTATATATCACCCGGATGCCTTACGGGCACTCTGGGACGTGTCCATGGAATTAGAAGGCTTGCCGGAGGTGGAGGAAGTGACCAGCATCACAACTGCGACTCGAATGGACAATGATGAAGGCGATTTGCTTATTCAGGATTTACAATCTGATCGTGGTTTGAATGAAATTGAAATTGCCGGCATTCGAGATTACCTCAATAAATATCCGAACGTCAAAAAACGTTTCATCAGCCAAAAAGAAGACTATCTTATTTTGTTGGTTCAGCCATATGATGACGTTGCATTGGATCAATTTCGAAATGAACTCGTAGGGGTTGCGGATTCGATTCTTACAAATTATGAAATCTATTATGGCGGGTTCGCCTACATCACAGGTACTATTCCTGAACTGATCCGGAACGATGTTCAGTCCTTGATGAAGATGGGCATTCTAATTATGGTGACTATTCTCTTATTGAATTTGAGAAGCATCCCTGGTGTGCTTATGGTGCTGATGGTGATTGGATTATCCTTGATTTCTATGATGGGGTTTATGGGATGGGTATACAAATTAACGGGATCGGATCGTTTTTTGTTTACTATGATGAATACGTCCATGCCCATTATTCTATTAACCATAGCCAATTCTGACGGTGTACATGTGATGGCAAAATTTTTCAAGGAGATGCGGTTGAAAAGTGATGTCCCACAAGCGTTGGCAACCACCATGGATTCTTTGCTAGTCCCGATATTCTTGACGAGTATAACGACAGTAGCTGCTTTTATGACAATGATTTCCTCTCCATTGGAACCAATGATTGGATATGGTATTACCGTTTCTGCAGGTATCATTTGGGCGTGGTTTCTAAGTTCAGTTCTTCTTCCTGCCGTTATTTCTATTAAAAAATGGAATTTGGAATCAAAAGCAATCAAAGAAATGAGTCTGTTTGAAAAAATGGTTGATCATTTAGGAAAAGTCGTATTGACTCATCCAAAATACGTTTTTTCAGCGGGAATCATTTTAGTGGTTTTCGGATTGTTTGGATTTCATAAAATTTCTATTGATGTGAATTTTGCAAACTTTTTTAAACCGGGATCCGAAATTCGAGACAGCATGGATTTCATGGACCAAGAGATGACAGGTACTTTAGATTTAAGAGTTCGAATAGATGGTGACATGCGGGACCCACATGTACTCAATGACGTGAGTTCGCTTCAAGCCTTCTTGGAAAAAGAAGATAAAGTTTCCTTAAGTTATTCATTTGCCGATGTGGTGAAACAAATGCACCGAACGTTTATGGACGACGAACTGACCCATTACACAATTCCGGATTCAGCATCAAAGATAAAAAACTTGATTAGAGGGTTTTCAAATGATTATTCGTCTGTTGTTGATGATATGGATTATGAAAGCGGATTGATGACGGTACTTGCCAAAATAATGAGTACGGATGAAATATTCCATTTTGCAAATAAAACCAATGCATATATTGATGAAAGTTTAACTTCGGACGTTAGTGTATCTGTGACGGGGATGATTATTGTAATCCGGGACATGGTAATCATGATCATTCGGTCATCAGCATTCAGTATCACTTTTTCATTAATAGTGATCGGATTAATCGCTTCAATATTTTTTAAGCGCATATTATGGGGTACCTTGGCTGTGATCCCACTAACGTCTGCTGTGATACTAAACTTTGGATTGATGGGCCACTTTGGTGTAACGCTCAATCACATAACGGCGATTTTATCGTCTATTATCATTGGTGTAGGTGTTGATTTTGCCATTCACTACATTTCCCAATTTCGCCGGTTGTCCCGGAAAGTGAATCCCGATCAGCTAAGTCGTGAAGTGATCGATGATGTTGGATATCCCATTATTTTGGATGCTTGTTCAAATATGGGCTTTGGCGCTTTAATGTTTTCTGTATTTCTTCCTATCCAATATATTGGCGGATTAATGGTATTTGCCATGGTTTCTACTTCGCTGGGTACACTAACAATTTTGTCTGCACTGACAGAATTGCTGAAAAAACGCTTAATAGATGGGTATAAATAAGTTGAAAAAAAGCAAAATTACCGGAATAGGATTTTATGTCCCGGAGCAGCTCGTGACCAATCAGGATTTGACTTCGATAATGGATACCTCAGACGAATGGATCAGAACCCGATCCGGAATCGAGCAAAGAAGATGGGTCCAAGGTGATGAAGCCGCATCTGATTTAGCTATTCCTGCATCCATTAAAGCCATGGAAATGGCCGGTGTCAATCCAGAAGATATCGATGTGGTCGTAGTAGGGACCATTTCCGGAGATTATTTTTTCCCCGGTGTAAGTGCACAACTTCAGGCTGAATTAGGTTTAAGAAACATTGCCGCATTTGATATTAAAGTTGCCTGTTCAGCATT
>CAXCBH010000062.1:0-7308 GCA_963980675.1 uncultured bacterium
GCGTGACAAGAGAATACCAAATAAGTTCCGAGACTCATTCTTTATCTTACACCCTTCCCGGAGCCACATTGTTTCGTGGACAATTCTCTTTTAGTGGTGAAAATTTTTCAGGGGACATACGAATCCCCCAAGATATCTCCTATTCGACTGATCCAGCACGCCTTATGATCTATGTTCACGATAATGAAAAAGAAGCAATTGGCGTTATGGGCGAAATACAAATAACGGGTGGAGAAGGGACTAATGATACTTTCGGACCACAGATCTCATTTGAGACCATTTCCGGACAAAAATTGGAAAATGGCGATCACTTTTCCGAAAGTGAAGACCTGATTATTCGATTTTCAGATCCTTTAGGAATAAACTTGACCAATGAATCGGGACACGAAATACAGGTGACAGATATAGAGACCGGCAACTCTGAAACTGTTACTCAGGATTTTTATTACGACCAAAATAGTATTATTACCGGTACAGTTACTTTCAATAGATCTACAAATAATGATATGAATATCAGAGTACAAGCTTGGGATAGTGCCAACAATCCATCTGAAAAAGAGATTCGTCTTTCCAGAACTGTTCATAACGAGTTCAAGATCTATAATGCTTATAATTATCCAAACCCATTCTCTACCTCCACACAATTTGCTTTCGAAATAACACAAAATGCAGATATAAAACTGGACGTTTATACACTCGGAGGACGTCGAATTAAATCCTTTGATAAAAGCAACATTTCGCCCGGATACCATACCATTGGGTGGGATGGAATGGACACTTATGGCGGACAAATTGCAAATGGTGTCTATTTATTTCGACTGAAAGCCATTGGAGATGAAACCACTGAAACATATATCGGCCGCTGCGCAAAATACCAATAAAAACATACAATGGATTTGAAACCCCTTATACTTGCATCCGCATCTCCTCGTCGAGAACAACTCTTGAATCAAATCGGGTTGGAGTTTTCCGTGGTTCCAAGTAATGTAATAGAGGATTTTTCATTGGCTCTTCCACCAGAGGCATTTACGGAACATTGGGCTACGGAAAAAGCAAAATACGTAGCAAAAAATAATCCTGATACCATGGTGATTGGTGCAGATACAGTTGTGGTTTTGGATGAAAAGATTCTTGGAAAACCCAAAAATATAATGGAGAGGTTTTCTATGCTTCAGTCACTATCTGGGCGTACTCACGAAGTGATCACTGGTATGTCGTTTCTAAACATAAGTTTTGGAATTGACTTTACTTTTAATGAGCGAACATTTGTTTCATTTAAAACTTTAAGTGATTCTGATATTCATTATTATATAAAGAATTATAATCCATTAGATAAGGCAGGTAGCTACGGAATTCAAGATTGGTTTTCTGTGCATATTCGACAAATTGAAGGGTGCTATTTTAACGTGATGGGGTTGCCGCTTTCATCCTTCTTTTCTCATTATCGTAATTTTACAGATTGTTTAAATAAACCATGATTCATATTACAGATTCCATTACTATTAATGATGATCAAATTGACTTCAAAGCAGTTCGATCTTCTGGACCTGGTGGCCAACATGTGAATAAAGTCTCTACTGCCATTTTGTTAAAATATGATGTATTGATTCAAAACTATCCACCATGGTTTTTAACACAATTGAAATTGAATGCCGGATCCCAATTCTCGAAAAATGGTGTTATCACCCTGAAAGCTCAATCTTATCGTTCTCAAGCTAGAAATAAAGATGATGCGTTAACACGATTGATCCAACTGTTCAAACAATCTGCAATTCGACCAATAAAAAGAATAAAAACAATGCCACCCAAAAGTGTTAACCAAAACCGTCTTACCCTTAAAAAATTACAAAGTAAAAAAAAGAATTTAAGAAAACCGCCAAAATTGGACGAATAAACTTTTTCTCATAAGATACTGACCTGTAATTTCAGGGATGATTTTATATACCTATGGCCCAATTTTATAAAGAATTAAAAGAGTTAAGAGAATCTCGTGGAATTTCCATGGAGGAAATCAGCGATCGCACCAAAATCAATATACGATATTTACATTCTATTGAATCGGGAGAATTTAGTGAAATAGAGATTCCATACCTTCGCCTTTTTCTCCGTGCCTATGCTGAGGAAATTGGGGGCGATTCTGATAGAGCATTGGAACCACTTGATTCTTATTTGGGAACCAGCCGCCCAATTTCTCATAAGGCTTTGGATACAAAAGATGAGCACTTTGAAAATCAAGAAAATCTTGGTGGAGAAACTGATATCCATTCTAATACTGACCAAAAATTTCGACAGGATTTAATAAAAGGTGGTATTCTTCTCTTAGTTTTTATTTTTTCAATATTGATCTTTAAAAAAATACTCAACACAGAAAGTACGGCAGTCAGTCCTAGCACAGGACCTATGTTTCAAGAATACGTACAGTCCATTTCAGAGCAAGAACTATCATCTCATTATTTACTAGATCAGACTAGAGAAGAATTACTTCCTGTCTCACCGCCTTTTTTTATAAAACTTCGTGTGAGGGAGCAAACAGCTTATTCTTTTAAAAATGATACATTTCCGGCTGTTTCAAATCTTTTGCAGGAAAATTGGGAACAAGATCTCAGCGCATTTGTCAAAACATCAGAATTGTTATTTTCAAATACAAACGGTCTAACTTTATTTATTAATGGTGTAAACATAACCAATATCACTAATTACAATAACCCTCTTCGATTGATCATTAGCCCTTCCCCTCCGTCCATGGTCATCCAGCGCTATAAACCGCTTCAGTAATACCCTTCTAAAACAACCCACTTTTCTCCACTAAAGTTTTTCTCATAGGGAAACCCTTATCTTTTTTTAAAATAATCTTAATATTTATTGACATTTTTCCCATGTTAAGGTAAGATTGTGGGTAGTTGTGGGTAATTTCCCCTTTTAAACATGACCTTGACAAACAATACATTTATAGGCGAATACGCATATTCCCTTGATTCCAAGGGCCGTGTAAATATTCCTGCCAAATTTCGACAATCCTTGTCCGATGATAACGAAGGCACTTTCGTTATTGCAAGAGGCATGGATGCATGCGTTTGGGTATATCCCCTTATTCAATGGAAAGACATTGAGTCTAATCTCCGCAATCTTTCATCTCTTTCAAAAATCAACAGGACATTCGTGCGCAATACTGCACGGTATGCATCTCCTTCCACTTATGATAAACAGGGGCGCATCACTTTGACTCCGTCCCTGATCGATTACGCCAATTTGGACAAAGATGTATTAATTGTTGGCATGGTAAATAAAATTGAAATTTGGAATCCAACCCGTTTGGATGAAACAGATAAACAGAATTTAGAAATTGATCCAGCGGCATATGATGAACTCGCTAAAAACATTATTATCTAATGATACAGGGAAGGCAATCGGGAACGCAAGTTCACGTTCCGGTTTTGCCGACGGAGGTTATTTTCTACCTCAACATTTTTACCGACGGTATCTATCTGGACGGAACGGTTGGACTCGGAGGGCACGCCACGCTTATCCTCGACCATCTGTCACCCAAGGGTCATTTTATCGGAACTGATCGGGATAATGAGGCACTATTATTATGCAACAAACGTCTCTCTGGTTATCCTACCCCTGTCTCCCTTTTTCACAACTCTTATCACAATTTCAATGCCATACTTGATGAATTGGGAATTGATCAAGTGAACGGGTTTTTATTGGACCTTGGGCTCTCTTCATTGCAAATGGATTCACATGTGCGGGGATTTTCCTATTCAACAGACTCAGATCTGGATATGCGGTTTGATTCATCTCAAGAAATTAAAGCTTCGGGAATTTTAAATCATCTTTCGGAAAATGATTTGGCGAATGTGATTTTTCAATATGGTGAAGAAAGACGATCGCGCGCTATTGCAAAAAGTATCGTAAAAATGAGACCGTTGACTACCGTGTTTGACTTGGTTGAATCTATTCGTAGAAGTACTCCCCCAAATCATCGAGACAGAACTTTGGCTCGTGTTTTCCAGGCTATTCGAATCAAGGTTAATGGCGAATTGGAAAAACTTGAAAATTTTCTTTCAACCTTCCGGGATCGGCTTGTAATTGGTGGGCGTGTCGCCATCATTAGTTTTCACTCTCTGGAAGACAGATTGGTGAAACATAGTTTTAAAGATCTAGCGAAAGAAGGTGTCCTGTCAATCCTAACAAAAAAACCGGTAGTTGCCACTAACGAAGAAATGGCAGAAAACAGACGCTCTAGAAGTGCAAAACTACGTGTAGCAGAAAGGATATCTTAATGGCAAAAAAAAGAATGTCAAAACGAGCCCGGGATTTGATTCAAAGTCTCCTGTTTTTCATTTCCACATTTGGAATTATCTCCTGTCTCATTTTTTATTTATGGGTTTATACAGAAATTGATGAAACTCTTTTAGCTATCGAGATTCAAAATTCCACGGCGAAAGAATTACAAAATGAGGTCAATGAACTTCAAAGTAAAATAGAATCATTGAGCCGACCAGACGTGATTGCAAGAAAAGCACGTGAAGAATTGAATATGGTATTTACTCAACCTGAAACCCTTCAGATTGTAATAGATCGAAAAATGACCAAAATCTTGTGACAAAAACGTATTTGAAGTACAAACCACGGATTACCATACTGGCTGGATTCATCATCCTATCGTGGGTAGGGCTCTGTGTGCGTCTATTTCAAGTACAAGTTCTTAATGGCGAACAATATCAAATGGCGGTCGTCAACCAATCTCAAAAAAAACAAATCCTCCCAGCAAGCCGTGGTAATATTTTCGATAGAAAGGATAAACCTCTCACGCGGAATATTATTCACTACACACTTTCTGTAAATCCATACAAGGTAAAAGATAAAATTGGCCTTGCTACAGCAATCAGTGAAAGGACCGGACAGCCCAAAGAGAAATACTTAAAAAAACTAAACTCAAACGCAAAGTTTTCTTACCTTGAACGAAATATTCAACGAGAAACATTAGGCACCTTGGAAATAACATCTTTCGATGGATTAACAATTGAAAGAAAGTATCGCCGTTTCTACCCACATAACCATATTGCTGCCCAAGTGCTTGGTTTTACTAATATAGATGACGAAGGTATTTCTGGAATTGAAAAAGATTTTAACTCTTATTTAACAGGAAAACCAGGTGCCGTGTATAAGACAAAAGGATGGAGTGGAAAAATCCAACACAAAAGTGGCATGCCTTTCCAAGCGCCCATGGATGGATGCAACATTCAATTAACACTGGACCTGGAATATCAATCAATCCTAGAAGAAGAATTAAAAAGGCGTCAGATTGAAACAAACGCTTTATCAGCCACCGGAATAATCATGGATCCGCAATCAGGTGAGATTTTAGCTATGGCATCTACACCAGGATTTGATAATAATAAATTTGGAACATCAGTTCCAACTCAACAACGGATCCGAGCCATTACAGATCAGTTTGAGCCAGGTTCAACCTTCAAGGTAGTTTCCGCTGTTTCAGCCATTTCTAAAAATACAGTTAGCCTGGAAGAAGAATTCAACTGTGAAAATGGCAAATATGCTTATTACAATATCACAGTGAGAGACCATGATGAGCATGCCATGCTAACCCTTCCCCAAATTATTCAGTTTTCAAGCAATATCGGTGTAATTAAAGTGATGGAACGCGTAGGGACAAAGTCCCTTTACCAAACTAGTCGGGATTTCGGATTTGGATCTACAACCGGTATCAGTCTTGCTGGTGAAACGAGTGGAAAATTGAGTACTTTAAAAAATTGGAGTGCTGTTTCCTTGGGACAGATTGCTATGGGACACGAAGTGGGAGTTACTGCTATCCAATTAGCTTCCGCCTACTGCGCGATTGCCAATGGAGGCTACCTTGTGACACCTCGCCTAGTTCAGCAAATCATTGACAGAAACCATGAAGTAATTTATGCTGAAGAGCCATCCATCATTCGGAAAATTTCTGATGAGAAAACAATGGAAAATATTCGAAAAATGCTTAGGGGTGTAGTCATGAATGGGACAGGCCATAATGCTGATATTTCAGGTTGGGATGTAGCAGGAAAAACAGGCACTGCTCAGAAGTGGATAGATGGACAATATTCCAATGATAAGTTTATTTCCAATTTTGTTGGATTTTTCCCTTACCAGGATCCACAGCTTCTTGCATTCATTATGTTAGATGAACCAAATCAGCCTTACCACTGGGGATCTGAGGGTGCAGCTATTGCTTTTAAACGTGTCATGAAGCGAATTATTAGTATGGATGATGAAATTACCCCGCCAACAAGGAATTCGGATCAAGGTATTTTTGCATATCAATTACCCCAAGCCGATGTGATCATACGAAATGAACCACCTGTGGCAATTCAAGCATCTTCCTTGCCACTAGGGTTATCTACCGCTGCTAGGTTTTCAAATAAAGTTGAAATGCCGGAAATCCGTGGTTTTAGTATGCGGAAGGCCATGACATCTCTTCGACAAGCCGGGTTAAAATACAAAATTCAAGGAAGCGGAAAAGTTGCATGGCAGAGTCCAGAACCAGGAACAATTTTGAACAAAGGCTACACTTGCGCCGTAGGACTTAAATGACAAAGTCTCTACACGCTATTGCTCATTCATTATTTCAACCATCCCGGGAAATTCCAAATGTTACAGTTACGGGATTAAAATTGAATTCTTCCCAAATTGAAGAGGGTGATCTTTTTATTGCGATTCCCGGGACAAAAGTGGATGGCCATGATTTTATAGGTGATGCCATTAATTCAGGAGCAATAGCCGTTATTTCCAATGGACGAGACGTAGGTAGATTATCTGTTCCTCAAATAAAAGTAGCAAACCCAAGGCGTGCTGCATCAATAGTTGCTGCAGAATATTATGGGCATCCAACAAAAGACATAATTGTCCTTGGCATAACCGGGACCAATGGTAAAACAACCACTGCCTCTCTTCTTTATTCTATTTTGAATAACGCCGGACACAAAACAGCTCAATTGGGCACATTAGGTACAATTGCTGATGGATTTGATCAAGAAGCAACGTTAACCACCCCAGATTCCATTTCATTACAAAAAACATTTTCAGAATTGAGGGATGCGGATTTCTCACACATTGTCATGGAAGTTTCTTCCCATGCATTGAATCAATACAGGGTTGCAGACGTGAAGTTCGATGTTGCTCTTTTTACAAATTTAAGCCCTGAGCATTTGGATTATCATTCTACATTGGAATCGTATTACCAAGCCAAGGCGCGACTTTTTAGGATGCTGCCTTTTGATTCAACTGCGATTGTGAATGATTCTG
>CAXCBH010000063.1:0-7301 GCA_963980675.1 uncultured bacterium
AAAGAAGCCATATCATTATTAGATAAAGGAATTAAAAAAAGTAAGGATAGTCATACCCTGAGAATGATCAAACTTGAGAAAGCAAAACTCATTTTATCACAGGGTGATATTGAACGAGCACGCGCTATAACAGATGGTGTTTTATCCAATAAAGATGTCACTGTAATTGAGAAACAAGTTGCTGAAGAATTATTGGGTAGAATTCCCGGGTAAATTATTGTTTTATATATAGATTTCCTGTAGATTTTCAGGCTGAAAAGCGGGTGAGAGCCCGCTTTTCTTTTGTCTGAAATGAACAAAATAACACAAATCGTAGAAAACTATTTATCATCGGACTTGATTCTGATGGATATCAGCGAGAACACACGCGGTAACTTTATCCGCGTGGTAATCGACGCAGAGCGGCCAGTAACACTGGATGATACCACTAATCTTTCCAAAAAGTTACGAAACGACGATGAATTGGATTTTCGGTTTCCTGATGGATTCCGTCTGGAAGTAACAACACCTGGCCTGGATAAAGGTTTAGAGTCTCCATTCCAATTCCGGAAAAACATAGACCGTAAGCTAAAGATTGCCTTTTCAAATGAAGATGGTGCGCAAACTATCACTGGCACATTGATTGGTGCAAATGATACGTGTGTTTCCTTAAAGAAGAGTGGTCAGGAGTTCAGCCTGCGTTATGATCAAATCAATTCAGCTAAAGTACTAATTTCATTCAATTAATGTTTAGGAGGCATTTTGGTTAATAGAGAACTTATTGAAGTATTTTCTGAAATAGCACGAGAGAAGAATGTTGAACGTTCGGAACTCGCAACAATTCTCGAAGACTTATTTTTATATGTGATCGAAAAAGAATATGGTGATTCTTCGAACTGTAGCTGCATTGTAAATCTTGATAAAGGTGAAATTGAGATTTATGCGGAAAAAACAATTGTGGACGAAATTGATGATTATAAGATTGAGATCACTTTAGCAGAAGCCATTGCAAAGGAACCTGATGCTGCTGATCTTGAAGTTGGTGATGTGTTTGTTGAAATAATTGATCCTCGAGTTTTTGGACGAAGACTAGTCACGACGGCAAAACAATTCTTTGCTCAGAGATTAAGAGATGTAGAACGGAATTATATCTACGAAGATTATGCAAACCGGATTGGTGAAATAGTTATTGGAGTTGTCCATCAGGTGCAGCGTGACAGTATTTATGTCAATATTGAACAAGCTGAACTTCGAATGCCTAAAAATGAGCAAATCAAATCTGAAAGATATCGTCGAGGTGACACAGTTCGTTCTATTATTAAATCTGTGGAAGTGACTCCAAAAGGTCCGGACATTATTGTTTCAAGAAGCGATAACCATTTTCTTTTCAAATTATTTGAAATGGAAGTTCCTGAAATCGAGGATGGTATCATTGAAATTACATCTATTGCACGGCATCCTGGGGAACGAGCAAAAATAATTGTCCGTTCCAACGATCGAAGAATTGACCCGGTCGGTGCGTGCGTAGGTATGCGCGGAAGTCGGATCCAAGCCATTGTTCGTGAATTGAGTAATGAGAAGATCGATATAGTGAACTTTAGTGAACAACCAGAAATTTTGGTAAGCCGGGCACTATCCCCTGCTAAACCTGTTCAATTGTTTATTGACGATGATAAGAATTACTGTGTGGCTTTGTTTGATGATGAAAGCCTCGATGCTGCTATTGGTCGTAATGGAATGAATATAAATCTTGCATCCCAATTAACTGAATATAGAATTGATGCATATGGCGTTAAGCAGTATGAGCGAATTCAAGAAGATCATAAAACTACCTTAAATGAAATCGAAGGCGTTTCACAAGAAATTTCTGACGGTCTTTCTGCCATTGGTATCAATGTAGTATCTGATTTATTAGATGCTGATATGGATATTCTTCTATCAGCAAGTAATGTTGATGAAGATTCCCTCGATACTATCTATGAAGCAGTTCAATCCTTCGTAGAAAGAGAATTGAAGATTGCATCAGATGATGAAGAATTAGAAGATATAATTATTGATTCTGATGATGAAGTTGCTAAAGATGATCTGGAATTAGAAACTAATCAATCAGGTGAATCAGAAGTGGAGTTGGAAGGAACAAAAATTGATTCGAAAAAGGAGCAGGAGATAGATGATGTTTTAGATGATTCTATTACCGAAAATAATGGAAATCCCAACATTCAAGAAGAACCTTTAGTAGAGAAAGCAGATTAATCCATGGCTAAAACTCGAATTTTTCAAATTGCGAAAGCATTAAATATATCACATACAGATATTCTAAGTTTCCTTAAAGCTCGAAAAGTTGAAGTTTCGAGCCATATGTCACCTGTAGATGAATCTGTCCATCAAATGATCATGGAAGAATTCGCGAAAGACAAGGAGCAAGTTGACCGATTTCGCAAAGAACAAGTTCGTAAGGAGATCCATGATACTAAGCTAAAAGAACGACAAACTACTTCTAAAAAACTTGAACTTTTATCATTATCCGATCAACGGGAATTGGAAAAAAATGAAACTGAAAAGAAAAATCAGGAGCTTCAAGAAAAAAAGAAACAGCAGGAAGAAGAAATTCGAAGGAAAGATGAAGAATTAAGACAAAGAAAAATGGAAACTGAAGAAAGGAAGAAGAAACAAGAAGAGAAAGAGAAAGAGCACAAAACTTCATCTAATTTGAAAGCAAAAGCTCTCAAGAAAAAATTCAAATCCACAAAGAAACTCCGTTCAATTAATTTAGGAAATATTCAAACTGAGATTGGTGCCGGAACCAGTAAACAACCCTCCAATAAAAAAGGGAAAAAAGAAGAACCTGTCCATAAATCTGTTAAGACAAAAGTAAAAGGTATCTTGGCGCAGATGGACACAAAGACCAAGAAAAAAGTTCATAAGAGATCTAAAACTCGTGAAGATGAAGAAATATTGGATCCTACAGAAAAGCCAAACATCAAAATTGTTGAATTTTCAAATGTAGAAGAATTAGCTAAAATATTAGACGTTACTTCCAGCGATATCATTCAGACATGTATTGAGTTGGGGATGCTTGTTACTAAAAACCAACGCATTGATTGGGATCTAATTGAACTCCTTGCTGATAATTATGGATTTACGGCAGAAAAAATAACGGATGTAGGGGAAGAATTATTTTCGGTTCATGACTCTGAAGAAGATATAGAGAATGCCGTATCTAGATCGCCAATCGTTACTGTAATGGGGCACGTTGATCACGGAAAAACCAGCCTGTTAGATCATATACGTGAAACAAATGTAGCTGATGGTGAATCCGGTGGAATAACACAACATATTGGTGCTTATAAAGTTGAATATAATAACCAAAAAATAACTTTTTTAGATACTCCGGGTCACGAAGCTTTCACTGCTATGCGAGCGAGAGGGGCGCAAATTACAGACATTGTAATTCTAGTCGTTGCTGCAGATGATGCAGTAATGCCGCAAACTAAAGAAGCTATTAGTCACACAAAAGCAGCGGGCGTCCCCATGGTAGTGGCTATTAATAAGATGGATAAACCCGGTGCTGACGCTGAAAAAGTTCGTCGTTCTCTTTCTGAGCATGAAGTATTGACAGAGTCATGGGGTGGAAAAATACAAGACATTGAGATTAGTGCCAAAACAGGTGCAGGGATAGATTCCCTTATGGAGAGCATCTTATTGGAGACAGACGTTCTTGAGTTAAAAGCGAATAAAGATTGTAAAGCACGTGGTACTGTTATCGATTCAAGGTTAGACAAAGGCCTGGGACCTATTGGAACAGTGTTGATCCAAAAAGGAACTTTGAAAATAGGCGACCCGTTTATATGTGGGGATTTTTCTGGTAAAGTTCGTTCAATATCTAACGAACATGGCGTACGTTTAAAAAATGCGGGCCCTTCTGATGCTATTCAGATTCAAGGGTATGATCAAGTTCCGCAAGCTGCGGATTTATTTGCCGTTGTGGATGACGAAAAAGAATTAAAGCGAATATCCAGTGAACGTCAACGTATTCGTCGTGAAATTGCCCAAAAGAAGATGGCCTTCTCATTAGACCATATGTCGTCCCTAATCAAGGAAGGTACTGTTAATACACTTCCTATGGTAATAAAAGGCGATGTGGATGGATCCGTCGAAGCATTGGCTGAATCTCTTGAAAAACTGAATACATCTGAAGTCGGGATTAAAGTAATCCATAAAGCAGTAGGAATGGTAACAGAATCAGATGTGCTTTTAGCAGAGGCATCCAAAGCAGTGATAATTGGGTTTCATGTACAAGTAAGTTCTAATGCACGATTGCAGGCACAACAAGCCGGGGTGGATATACGCACCTATAACGTGATCTATCAGGCTGTAGAAGAATTAACTTTAGCACTCGAAGGGATGCTGGAACCTGACAAAGTTGAAAGCAGTATTGGGAAAGCGGAAGTTTTGACGCAATTTAAAATTCCAAAAATAGGATTTATTGCAGGGTGTAAAGTTGTTGAAGGTCTCATTATTAGAAATGGCAAAGCGCGGGTTTCACGTGATGGCGAAGTGATAGCGGAAGGGTTGATCAATTCATTGAAACGTCATAAAGATGATTCGAAGGAAGTGAAAGAAGGCCTGGAATGCGGTATAGGCGTTGATGGAATTAAAAAGTTCCAAGAAGGTGATATTATAGAAGTTTACGAGATCCGTGAGGTAAAACGTAAATTAGAATTAAATTGAAATCAAACAGACCTTATAACCGCATGGATCGTGTAGGAAATCAGGTCCTGGAAATTTTATGCGGAATCCTTACAAAATATATTAATCTCTCCCATTTAGGATTCGTTACATTTACTCATGTAGATGTTGCACCAGATCTTCGAACAGCCAAGGTGTATTATAGCGTATTAGGAAGGAAAAAATCAGATAAAGAGATTAACATCGCTATTAACCAAAAACGAAAAGCGTTCAAAAAATATATGGGACCTGAACTTCATTTAAAAAGCACGCCTGATCTTCATTTTTATCATGATGAAAGCCTACTTTACGGTAATAAGATTAATAAACTAATACACGATATTGATATAAAAAATACAGACGAAAGTGATTCTGAACATACATAAGCCAATCGGCTGGACGTCATTTGACGTTGTGAAAAAAGTACGCTGGATTATTAAGGAGAAAAAAGTAGGACATGGGGGAACACTAGACCCGTTTGCTGAAGGAGTCTTAATAATAGGAACTGGTCAGGATACTAAAAAGCTTACTTCCATTACAACAGAAGATAAGTCCTATACTGCTATAATAAAATTGGGTGAAATAACGAATACGCTGGATACGGAAGGCGAAATTATTGAAACACAATTAGTACCTGAGTTATCCCAGGTGACAATTGAAAATATTTTGAATTCTTTTTTAGGAAGTTCATTTCAGGTTCCACCTATGTATTCTGCTAAAAAAGTAAATGGGCAACGGCTTTATAAATTAGCTCGAAAAAATATTGAAGTAAAAAGAGAACCTGTAGAAATTCAGATTAAACATATTAGTCTAGATGATTTTACTGAATCTACTATTACATTTTCCGTTATTTGTTCCAAAGGAACTTATATCCGAGTGTTGGGAAAAGAAATTGCAGAAAAATTAGAAACCGTTGGATACCTGACATCTCTTATTCGCACTCAAGTGGGAGGATATTCCATTGATGAATCCCAAAGTATTCAAGAATTTGAAGCATCATGGAAATTGTCCACCAAATAGATAAAATCAAAGTTTTACCCGCTTCGGTAGTAACCATCGGTTCTTACGACGGGATTCATCGTGGGCACCATGAGATATTAAAATCTGTTGTGCACCATGCAAACGCACTAAATATACCTCCGGTTTTGATAACCTTTGAACCTCATCCGCGCCACATTTTAGACCCAAGCGATGATAAATTATCTCTTATAATGGGTCTCGACCAAAAATTAGAGATTATTGAATCATTAGGAATCGATTTGGTTTATGTTATCAATTTTACAGATGAATTTTCAAAAATATCCGCTACTGATTTTTTAAATGATACAGTGCTTCCAAATTTTAATCCCAGATTCATGATCGTAGGATATGATCACCATTTTGGTTACAAAAGGGAGGGAAGTCCAAAATTTTTGAAATCATATTGTGAACAAAAAGGCATCGGCCTTGATATCATTCATAAAATTTCCGATGAAGGTAACGTTATATCAAGCACTCACATTCGGCAACTCATCAAGGATGGTTTTGTGCGCCGTGCCAACTTTGAATTGGGTTCAGTTTTTGGCTTTATGGCAACTGTTATTCATGGGGCAGGTCGAGGAAAAGAGCTTGAATTTCCAACAGCAAACGTGATTCCCGTGGAGAAAAACCAATTAATGCCCAATCCCGGGGTCTATTTTACTAGAGGAAGGATTAATGGACTTCAACTGTATGGTATGTGTAATTTCGGGACTAGACCTACCTTCGATGAGGAAGACCTTGTAATGGAAATACATTTTTTTCACAATAAGGTTATTGATCTATACGGAAATGAAATCAGAGTAGAGTTTTTAGAAAGAATAAGAGATGAAAAGAAATTTCGTTCATCGGAAGATTTAAAATCACAACTAATTAAAGATAAACAAAAATGCCTTGAGTTACAGGGTAAGTACGAATAGGAGTAATAAAAAGAAAATGCCTATCTCAAAAGAAGATAAACAGAAATACGTTGAGCAATTTGGTAAAGACGCGAACGATACAGGTTCACCAGAAGTACAGGTTGCTATTCTAACTCACCGTATTCGAGAATTGACTGATCATGTGAAAATTCACAAAAAAGACAACCACACACGTCGTGGTTTGGTTCAGTTGGTTTCACAAAGAAAGAAAATGCTGAAGTACATTATGCGTACGAATGCAGAATCATATGTTAACATAATAAAAGAGTTGTCCATCAGAGGTTAGTAGACAAGAGAACTCATAAATAGAAGAAAGAAAATAATAAAATGATAATAAAAGAAAGAGAAATCGCAGGAAAAACAATGCGTTTAGAGACTGGCCGAGTTGCCCGTCAGAGTAATGGTTCCGTAATGGTAACCTATGGAGAGACAACAATTTTGGCAGCTGTGAATGCCGCCAAAGAACCACGGGAAGATATTGATTTTTTTCCGTTGCAAGTTGAATACCGTGAAAAACATTATGCCGGTGGGAAAATCCCCGGTGGTTTTTTCAAACGAGAAGCAAGGCCGTCTGAGCATGAAGTACTCACAAGTAGAGTAACAGATCGTCCAATTCGCCCCTTGTTTCCTAAAGGGTTTAAAAATGAAACCCAAATC
>CAXCBH010000064.1:0-7249 GCA_963980675.1 uncultured bacterium
CCATAGTGATGTGCCAATAATTGGAGTCCATAACAAATTCCTAAAATTGGTAAATCCGCATCAAGAATGGATTCATCAAATAGAGGTGCTTCATTACCAAAAATACTCGATGGGCCACCTGATAAAATTAATGCAGCTGGGGCACGGTTTAAAATTTCATCTAGGGATGTTTCCGGCGGAAGAATTTCAGAATGTACATTTTGCTCCCGAACACGTCGTGCGATCAACTGGGTATACTGGGATCCAAAATCCAAAATGACAACACCCTGTTCATGAATATTATTCATTGGGGAATTGACTAATGAGTTCATCCATATAGGATTCGTTGGTTACATTAAAATGGATGGGTGTAATACTGATATATTTTTCTCGAACTGCTTTTCCATCCATGTCCATAGATTCATCTTTATCCACAATGTTTCCTTTCATCCAGTAATAAGTTCGCCCACGTGGATCAGTCCGCTTATCAAATTCATCCTTGAAATATTGGTTACCCTGACGAGTGATTTTCACACCTTTTATTTCATCCGGTAAACAATATGGTACATTTACATTTAAGAGCGTTCCCTTAGGAACACCATAATTCAATACATGTTGTGCTACATCAATCGCAGCTTGTTTTGCACCCCGATATTCATCTGATTCATAGGAATCTAAACTGATGGCAATAGATGGTATCCCCAATATGGTGCCTTCTGTTGCAGCAGAGATTGTACCAGAATAAATAATATTCGTCCCAATATTTGAACCTGAATTGATACCTGAAATGACTAAATCAGGTTTTTGGTCCAAAATCGATTTTATGGCGATTTTTGCACAATCTGCAGGCGTACCAGAAACAGCCAATCCTTCAAAACCACCTGACCGCTGAACAGAAACAACCCGTAAAGGATCCGTTAAGGTAATGGCGTGACCAACAGCACTTTGTTCTGTATGGGGCGCAATAACAATTGGATCGCCAATCTCGCTCATGGCCTCCCAAAGAGCTCGAATTCCCGGGGCGAATATGCCATCGTCATTGGTGATGAGAATTTTGGGTCGACTCATGTAAGAAGAGAAATCAATGTGGATATTTTTTCTTTCATTTCACTTCTGGACACTATGTGATCAATGAACCCTTTTTCCAATAAAAATTCTGACCGTTGGAACCCTTTGGGCAAATCTTGCCCAATGGTTTGCTTGATCACACGTGGGCCTGCAAATCCAATTAATGCACCGGGTTCAGCGAGAATAATGTCGCCCAACATACCATAACTTGCTGTTACACCGCCTGTGGTTGGATCTGTGAGAATCGGAATATATAGTCCGCCATTTTTTGCAAATTTTGCCAGATTTGTACTTGTTTTTGCAAGCTGCATTAAAGAAATGGCACCTTCTTGCATTCTTGCACCACCAGAAGCACAAACTAATAAGAATGGTACTTTCAATTCAGCTGCTTTTTGGATAGCACGGGAAACAGCTTCACCTACAACAGAGCCCTTACTCCCTCCAATAAACTGAAAAATCATAATACCAAGGACAACAGACTCGCCATTGATCTTGCCATCGTAAACTTTAATGGCATCTTTCTCACCAGTCTTTGTTTTGGCTGCAACGATTTGCTGATGGTACTTTTTTCCTGCGTTAAATTTTAAAAAATCTTCCGATTCTAAATTCTGAAATAAGTGTATTTCACTCTCGCTGTCTAATAGAAGATCTACATAAACCTGGGGAGTTACACGAAAATGATGATTGCAATGGTGACAGACTGAAAGATTTTTCTCTAGTTCAGGTCTGTATAAAATTTCATTACAGGATGGACATTTATCCCACAAACCATCGGGGATAGATTTCTTTTCTGAATCCTTTATTTTTTTATCTTTTCTTTTAAACCATGACATAGTCTATAATCATTTCCATAATTAATTGCCACAAAAGGCACAAAATTCACAAATACTAATTACGCAAGGGAGCTAAAAACTCTTCTCATTTATTTAAACACATTACAATAGCATCTTCACCATCTGGATAATAGTCTTCACGAATAGCAATATCTTTAAACCCCGCATTTAAATATAGCTTGATTGCAGGGAAATTACCTCGTTTTACTTCTAAATATGCTGAAGAATCTTTTGGAATATTATCTAAAAAATGGATTAATAATTTCTTGCCTATACCCATTTTTTGTAAAGATGGATCAACTGCCATATTGACCAGATGAACTTCATTGGGACCATAGCGGAGCATACAGTATCCAACTAATTCTTTATTCGAATCAATCACCCACGTTTTTCTATCTACATTCAACGTGAGTTCATCAGAGATCATTGCCCTTGTCCACGCTGAATTTGGGAAAACACTTTTTTCGATTTGTAAAATTCTTGCAAGGTCAGTTTTTTCACTCGCTCGAATAATCATATTTTTTTATTATTCATTTCAAAAGGAGCAATGTATTCCGGTACTAAATCATAGGGTTTTTCAATCAACCATTTATCTGAATAATAATACGCTAATAAAGCAACATATTCTGCAGAAGGCTTCGCACCTATAAAGGAGATAGTGTCTGTAAAAATAGATTCACAATTCCATTGGAATGTTGAAGAATTAAATTTTTCACTAAATTCATCAATATCACCCACCACGGGCTTATCCATTGCATTGGGAAGATTATTTTTCCAATTAAACTCTTGATAAAAAATCCTTTTTCCATGAGAAAAGGAAATTCCTTTTTCTGGTGCCTTCTTTTGTAAACCCAAAGCCATGGATGCAAGAGTTGGAACTGGAACTATGGGTAAATCATGAGAATAAGCCAACCCTTTTGCTGTACCCAATCCAATTCGTAAACCGGTAAAAGTGCCAGGACCAATACTTACGGCAATCGCATCCAAATCACTTACTTTTTTTTGACTTTTTTCCAAAGCAGTTTCAATGAATTCAGGAAGAATTTCTGCGTGTTTTCTATCGGCTGATTTTTCTACTACACTTAAGGTATGCTCTTTTTCTATGACTGCAACACCACATATTGTGGAAGAAGTTTCAATGGCTAAAATTAAATCAATCTTCATCCAGTATACCAATAATCTCAATCTGTCTACTGTTTGGATAACCATCCAATATAGAAAAATTTATTGTAATGACATTTGATGGTAATATTTTTTTAATAATATCTGCCCATTCAATCAATGTTATACCATCATCCTGTGTTAACAATGCTTCCCCGCCAATATTTAAAAAATCTATTTCATTTTTGAGTCGATAACAATCTATATGGTACAAGTTAAGCGGTTCCCCATCATATTCTGAAATTAATTTGAAGGTTGGAGACCCAACCGTATCTGTGATTCCCAACCCCTTGGCAAAGCCTTGTGTAAATGTGGTTTTTCCAGTCCCTAGATTCCCAATCAAAGCCACAACGGATCCAACAGGAATTTTCTGTGCTAGTTTACCTGCTAATGTTTGTGTTTCCTCTTTTGAACTGCATTCTGCAATCATCAACCGCGTCCTTTCATGATGGCCACAGGTACCATCATTTCTTCCATAGAAACTCCACCATGTTGGAATGAATTCTTAAATTTTGATTGGTACTTATGAGCTTGATTTGGATATATAAAATAGACATCATCTTTGGCGACAATATAACTGGGCTGTGGACCAAAAACAGGTAATCGGAATTTTTCAGGTTCCTTGATAACGATTGCATTTTTTTCTTTCGTATTCAGGTTCCGACCATACTTGTACCGGACGCCAGAAGATGCTCCCCTGTCAGCAGCCACCATCACATCACGCTGAACTCGAATACTACCATGATCGCTTGTCAAAATAACCGTGAAATTATTTTCACTTAATTTTTTCAACACCTGAAGTAACCAAGAATGATTTAACCAGGATCTTACGGCTGTTCTATATCCAGACTCGTCCGGAACCATTTCCTTCAGCACATCCATTTGGGAACTTTTGTGTGCAAGAATATCTACAAAATTTACAACCAAAGCTAAAATATCTTGTTGAAGATAATCTTTAATTCTATTTTTGAATTTTTTTCCTTCCTCTACAGCCCAGATTTTATGGTAATGAACCCGTTTATCTCCCAAACCCATTTTCTTCAATTGATCAATTAAGAATTGTTTTTCATGCTGGTTCAAACTAGGAGAATCATTTTTCATATCATCACCCTGCTTGGGATATTTTTTCACCATTTCATCCGGAAACAATCCACAAAATATTGCATTTCTCGAATAGGGCGTTGCCGTTGGAAGTAAAGACAATTTATAATCAAGTTTAATGTTAAAAAATGGCTCTAATAATTCCATCATAGATTTAAAATGATCATGGCGCATACAATCAACCACCAATAAACAAACTTTTTCACCTTTATCCAAAATGGGTTTGACATATTTTGGAACGATATCTACTGAAAGTGTTGGGCGATTATTGGATTGCATCCAACTCTCATAATTCGACTCTATAAAGTTAACAAATTCCCTATTACATGTTTGAATCTGCTCCTTAAGAATCGACCCTAATCCGGTATCATTGTAATTATCAAATTTTATTTGCCAATCTGTGAGACGATCATAAAGTCTCCACCAATCATCCGCATTCAATTCATTACTTAATTGAGCTTCAATTTCTTGAAATTCTTTCAAATAATCACTGGTGGCTTTTTGTTCATGTAATTTGATTTTTTCCAGTGTTTGTTTACAAGCCATAAAGATCTGACTTGGATTGACAGGTTTGATGAGAAATTGCTCTACTTGCCCTGTGATGGCTTCATCCATGAGCCATTCATCTTCAGTTTTGGTGATCATGATGACTGGCAAGGATGAACGATTTTTTTTCAATTCCGCCAATGTTTCCAATCCATCCATTCCAGGCATGGATTGGTCCAATAAAATCAAATCGTAATTGTTTTGTTCAGATAGGGCAATCCCATCCTGTCCATTAGCTGCTTGGGATAATATATAGCCCTTTTCTTCAAGAAATAAAATATGGGGTTTTAAATGGTGGATCTCATCATCGATCCAAAGGATATGTCCGCGTGTATTTTGCATAAATTAATGGTCTAAAAATTACAGATGAAACGAATGGAATCGGGAAAGTTCCATACAATATTTTTGGATATCTTAAGAACCCGTTAGATGTGAAATAAGAAATTTTAAAAAAATTGAGTTTTATATTATTTTGATGTCATAGTCCAAACACCATCCCAATCCTGACCTGGAGGATTATTTTTAAACATCATACATCGATCTATGTAAATAGCAGAGGGCGTTGTATTCCTTGATGTAAAATGATCTTCCATATTTTCAGCTTTTTTAAACAGAGCAAGCGCTTTATCCCAATCCTGCTGGTAATAGTGGTCCAATCCGTCTTCAAATGTTTTTACAAGATTGACCATATCATTATCAGCAGTTTCTTTTGCAGAGACTAATTCATATACTTTCACTGGAACGTTCTTCCCTTTTACTCTTACAAAATCCAAAAATCTAAACATGTATTTATCTTTAGCTGTTTCATAAATATTTTCTCCCACAAAATTGTACACGCCATATTGTTTTGCCGATGATTCCAGACGAGCAGCGAGGTTCACAGTATCTCCCATCATGGTATAATTCATCCTCATTTCAGATCCCATATTTCCTGTGACCATTTTACCGGAATTCAATCCGATCCTATGCTGCATAGAATAAACAATATCCGGCCAATCTGCTTCAGATTCCCATTTTTTACGTAAATCACCTAATGCTTTCTGCATTTCTAGTGCCGTTTTACATGATTTTTTTTCATGATCTTCCACGTGCACAGGTGCCCCATAAAAAGCAACAATGGCATCTCCAATATATTTATCCAACGTCCCTTCATTCTCTAAAATTACCTTTGACATTATCGTCAGGTACTCATTCATAAGTGCAACCATTTTCTCTGGTTCCAGTACTTCAGAAAAGGTTGAAAAATTCTGAATATCAGAAAAAAATGCTGTATGGTATCCTTCTACACCACCGAGTTTTGGCGCCTGTTTTTCTTCATACATTTTGTCCAAAACTTCTGGGGAAATGTAAGTTCCAAAAGTTTCTCTTAAAAATTTCTTATCTTTTTGTTCATGAAGGAATTGGAAAATGATATTGCTGGCATAAGTAAACATCAATCCAGCAATAGGTGCGACAATGGGCATCACATAGGATTCTCCTGGTCCCGGAAGTACTACCTGTAATTGATTATAAAATTTACTGTGCAACGCTTCCGGCAAAATATTGGAAACAGTTGATTTCCAGAACCACCAATAATCGTTGGCGAACATTCCCATGGCAAAGGCATAATAAAATAATCCTTCAGATAAAATGATAATACCTGCCATAATAGGATGCAATTCAATCTTGGTTAATAGAATATAAGCCAAGGCACATAAACTAAATATTAAAAGAAAATTGGCTAAAGGATAAGGTGAACCTTCATCCATATACCGTGTTGTTTTGCCACCAAAAACTTTGAGATAATTATTGTGTAGCATGGTTTGGATCGCATTAGCATGTGTTTCCATCCCCGGCGTTAATTGGCTCAAATTCAAATAATTATAAAAAGGGGTAGATTTTACATCGTGAATAACTTCCACATTTACACCAAGGATTACTATCTTGTTATAAAAAGGAGATTGAGTGATATCAAAATCTGATCCCAGACCTAACATGGCCATCATTTCATTTCGTTCTGTCTCATCTTCAATTGAAAGCACCCAATCCGGTATTTGGCCTGGGAGAAATTGGCTCATCCAATCAATATCTTCCGGAATATCATAATCCTGGGTATCTAAAACCTGAGATAAAGAATATCTTGGAAAGGTGCCCCAAGGTTTCAAGTCCTGTCTGCCAGGTATTTTGTACCCGGATGGAGGTCCATAATAATTTACCAGAAAATTATTTGTTCGCCCATAAGACGTAATATTTAATGATCCAAAATTCCAATTCAAATTTTTGGCATTATACAATGGAACAGCATCATCTGAAATATCACGAAATGCTTTTACACATTTTACTCCCAGAGTCAAGTATGCAACATCTGGCTCATGGGCCATATATCCTGCAATACTATATTGACGGGAAAATCCATCAATATCTAGCATATCATTGATTAACCCTGTTTCTGGATTCACCTCCATGATCTCAGGCACTGGGTAGGCAATATAGCTTGGCGGTATACGAGTTGGCTCTTTCACCATTTTCACATCCATAACAACCCTAGTACCATTCTCTTGTGCTTTTTTAATGGATTCTGC
>CAXCBH010000065.1:0-7233 GCA_963980675.1 uncultured bacterium
CCGATTTACTTAAGAAAGTATTTGGTAATTAATTCCTATTATTAATTTTTAATTACATCAAACCCTACATTCATGGGGGTTTTTGTTTGTGGGATGATGGGTAGATTTGGATATGATAAAGCGCATCACACCAATGCTGTAATTTGTAAAATTAACGTTTTAATATGAAAAAGAAATTTATCCCAATAGATTATATTATTCCTGAAGTATTAGAAACTGACAGGTTCCGTTTAAGGATGCTCACTGTTAAAGATGTTGAATTAGATTATGATGCTGTTATGACAAGTATTGAACATTTACAGAAAACAAAACCTTTTGGCCCTAATCATAAATGGCCAACACACGATCTGTCTTTTGAACAAGATTTAATTGATCTTGGATGGCATCAAAAAGAATTTCAAAAAAAATCTTCATTTGCTTTTACTGTCATGAGTTTGGATGAAACTGAATGCCTTGGTTGCTTATATATTTATCCTTCTGATAATCCAAATTATGATGTAATTATAATAATGTGGGTCAGGCAAAGTGAAATACCAAATGGATTAGATAAAATTCTTTTTTCTAATGTTAAAAAATGGATTCAAGAAAAATGGCCATTTGAAAAAGTTGCATACCCTGGCAGAGAAGTTAACTGGGATAAATTTGAAGATGATTAAGTATATATTGATGGTACTATTTATTGGGCTGGCCTGGGGTCAGAAAGAATACAATATTGATCACATTGAAAAACAAGGTGTAGTATATAAGAAAAAGTTTAATGATGAGATTGTAAATGGTAATATTTTTCAGATATCTGGTGAAATGAAGCTACCATTAGGAAAGATGAAAGATGGGAAAAAAACCGGCAAGTGGATGGTATGGTATAATGATGGTATAAAAAAACAAGAAGGAACTTTCAATGGTGACGGAAGAAGAGATGGATTATGGACTTATTGGGATAAGAGCAATGGCAAAGAGTATAAAGGGAAAGTGGAAGTAGGCTTTGAAGATGGAGGGGTTATTGGAACTATGATTTATAATGGAGGGGGATTTGAATGGTATCCAAATAATGAAATAAAATCTTACAATTCTTACAAGAATGGAACATTGGATGGATTAATAACTAGGTGGTATGATAATGGACAGAAAGAAATTGAGTATATTTTAAAGAACAGGAATTATGATGGATTATTTACTAGATGGCGCGTTACTGGATTGAAAGAACGAGAAGGGACTTTCAAGGATGGGAAAAAAGATGGTAAATGGATTCAATGGTATGATAATGGACAGAAGATGTATGAAGGATATTATAATGGTCTAGATAAATGGGGTGATCCCCAACTAGATGGATTATATACAGGATGGTATGACAATGGTCAGAAGAGATCCTATGGAACTTATAATGTTGGGAAAAAAGATGGTGAATGGACTTACTGGTATAAGAATGGGCAGAAAATGGAAGAAGAAATTTATAAGGATGGTGAACTGATTACAGTAAGGAAATGGAACAAAGATGAATCAGTAAATAAATAATCCTAATGATAAAATTTTTCACATCATTCGCCTCGCATTCGTGGGGTTTTTTGTTTGTGGGATAATGGGTAAAATTGTTTGAATATAATGGTAATCTATGAAATTTAAATCTGCGACTGTTTACATTATGGGTTTGTTCTATATAGTTGTAGGAGTGAAACATTTTCAGGACCCTGACTGGTTTATTCGTATTGTTCCACCCATACTCCCATTTAAAATGGCCATAGTGTACGTGAGTGGTTTCTTTGAGGTTCTCTTCGGGATACTACTGATGATTCCAAAAACGAGGTTTGTAGCTGGATGGGGTTTGATCCTTTTATTAATTGCAGTATACCCTGCAAATATTTATTTGGCCTTAACAAATGGTGCTGCCATGGATACAACTGCTATTATCGCCTGGGGGAGATTGCCATTTCAATTTGTTTTCATTGGACTCGCTTATTGGCATGCAAAGCCATAGAGAATAAACGAGGTATTTTATTAATGGTTGCGATATATATTCTGGTTCAATAATTATGCCCATTTCATTAATTCAAATTGTAGTAATTATATAAAAGGATGGTAATATGAGTGATCAACAAACAAATAAACCCTTATGGTATCATTGGGCTCGTTTTTCTACATACATTACAGAAAGATTTTTAGGCGGACCCCAAATACTGAAGCTGGCCTGGGTGATAAATTTCCAAAAGACGGGCACCTTTTTCTTTATACTTTTATTGATGAATTATTATCAGAATTTTTCTCTATCGGCAAATGTGTATTTGGCTCTGCATGGGATGTATGGGTTCTGCTGGATGCTGAAGCATTTTGCATTTCCTGACAAAAAATGGGAGAAGAAAGTGACCCTTGGCGGTGGACTAATGGCATTTGTGTTAGTTTTGGGTCCATACTGGGTTTTCCCCTTTCTGCTAATTTCTGATATACTGGGGCCTAACCAAAAAATGGCAAGTGTAACTGTTTTAGCCACTGCAATATCGGTACACACCATGGGTGTGGTCATTATGATGAGTGCTGACTCCCAGAAATATTTCACCTTGAAATACCACCGCGGACTTATCCGTGAAGGGCTCTTCAAATATATTCGCCATCCAAATTATTTGGGAGAGATTATGCTTTATGCTTCTTATGCCTTGATAGTACAACATTGGATACCATGGGCCATATTAGCCTGGGTCTGGATCGGAGTTTTTCTGGTTAACATTCTTCAGAAAGAAGCGTCTATGTCCCGCCATCCCGAGTGGGCAGAATATAAAAAACAGACGGGAATGCTTATTCCAAAATTCTTATAAAACTAAATGGATTATCTATCATTTATTCGTTGGTTTTTTTGTTTGCGGAACCGTTTGTAGATTTCCGAGTGAATAATCGAATTATACCATTAATACTGTTAATTGGATTTGCTTTTTGGAGTTGTGATGATCAATATAATAAAGGGAATGAAATCATTTCCATTACATCCAGTGTTTCAGAAGTCAAAGGAGGTCGTACTGTACAATTAGCATGTGAAGCCACTGATCAGGATGGTGATAAGCTAATTTATTTTTGGGAGAGTGCCAGTGGCTCTTTGGACCAGAATGGTGACAGCGCCACATGGACTGCACCAGCGGATACTGGTGTATATTTTATAACCTGTACGGTTGCAGATGACTATGGTGCTTCAGCTGTTGGGAGTATTGCAATTAGGGTTCTATCAGCACAAAGTGTAGAGTTGAAGGGCAAGGTATCTAATGCTTTAAATGGGGCAGGTGTCCCAGGTGTATTAGTAACTGTGGGTGATATTACTGCTATAACAAATGAAAATGGAGACTACAACATTGGTTTAATAATTTTTGGTGAATATGATATAACAGGCGAAGTTGAAGAGTTTTGCCTCTATTCGGGTCATTTTATTATTCCTGATGACAGTTCATTAGATATTTTTATCTTTAATTTTTCAGTCAGTCCCATTCCTGAACCGGGAGAAACCCGAATGGTATTAAACTGGGGTGCAGAGCCAAGGGACCTTGATTCACACCTGTTAACACCTGAAATAGAAGGTACAACACACCATATCAGTTACATGAATCGCGGGAGTGAAACAGCCGCACCCTATGTAACACTCGATACAGATAACACTCAGGGATATGGCCCCGAAACAATTACAATTAAACAATCATTTGAAGGAACTTATATATATTATATAAAAAACTTTTCAAATGATGAAACTTTGGCCAATTCGAGTGGTACCATTCAAATTTATAATAGTCCAGACTGTGATGGTGAAACAATTAATGTTCCTGATGAAGGAAGCGGCAGATACTGGTATGTATGCGATATTGATGGAGCCAGTGGCAATATTACAATTGTTAACCAAATCCAGGAGGTAGAACCAGCCCCTTAATAAGATGAAAGGTAATGGTTAACCAATACCCCCCATCCACTGGGTTTTTTGTTTGCGGAATCATGTGTAGATTTGGAAATGAATAATCGTATTAATGCATTAATTCTGTTTATTGGATTAGTTTTTTGGGGTTGCGGAAATAATGCCCCTGTCATAACCAGTTTGACCGCTGAGCCTGAAACTACATCAATTGGCGGTACTGTTCTACTCACCTGTAAAGCTCATGATGAAGAAGATAATACCTTTGTCTATACCTGGGATTGTACCCTTGGGACTATTATTGGCGATGGTAATACTGCTACTTGGACAGCGCCAAATGAAACTGGTGTTTTTTCTATTTCTTGTGAAGTAATGGATAGTGATCATGGCAATGCTATAGAAACGATTGATATAATTGTATCGTGACCCACCAAAATAAAAAATTATTTATACCGTTTCTGCTTTTAATTATTTGGAATTGTGATGATCAATATAATAAAGGGAATGAAATCATTTCTATTACATCCAGTATTTCAGAAGTTAAAGGAGGTTTTACTGTAGAATTAGCATGTGAAGCCACTGATCAGGATGGTGATAAGCTAACTTATTTTTGGGAGAGTGCCAGTGGTTCTTTGGACCAGTATGGTGACAGCGCTACATGGACTTCACCAGCGGATACTGGTGTATATTTTATAACATGTACGGTTTCAGATGACTATGGCGCTTCAGCTGTTGGAAGTATTGCAATTAGGGTACATCCACCTAGTCTTGTTCCCGTAAGTGGTTTAGAATGGACATTGACTGATACTGGATTAGTAAATGGTCCAAATTCATCAAATGAAAACAATACAGGAATAGCTGATTATTGGGATGGTACAGTAGAAAATGCAGATTTTGGATGGAATGTAACAATCCAGGAAGAAACAGATATTTCAATTTCCCAATCTCTTCAATTTAAAGTAGAGGATAGTGCTAATTGTGGTGGAAATAATGGTAATACTCAAGATGGAACAGCCACGGCAAATATTCAGGTTAATGGCTCTTCTCCTCTTACTTTAGAGTTAGATTTTTCAGGAATTGGTGAAGCTCAATCAGCTGGATACGATAGAATTATATTTTATTTGAATGGAAATGTTATTGGTGATGGGCAAGCTCCTGGCGGTGGTCTAGGTTGCGCTGCCGATTCCGTTTTAGTGAATAATGCAGGTCCACAAATACTAGACCCAGGTCCTCATACTTTGATTATAGAATTTACAACTGGTGATGCTGCATACCATGTAGATGCATATTATGAAATTGAAGCAAAACTCATAGCACCCTAGGATAATAAAATGAAGAAGACACTCCCAATTTTTCTGGTAATACTATTGATAGCAGCAGTAGTAGTAAATAAACGTTTCCTGGTTGAAATGGAAAATGAAACTGTAGAAGAAATTATTAATGAAATAGAAATTACTCAGGAAGAAGAGAAGCCTATTGTACCAGAAGTGCCAGCGGTTCCTGAAGTTCCAGCAGTACAACAAATACCACCAAAAACCAAAAAAATCGTTGAAGAAGATTTATCTAGGGAAGAAGGTGAATATGATGATGGGAAAAAAGATGGGTTATGGAAATATTGGGATAAAAAAGGTATTAAAGAAAAAGAAATAATATTCGAAAAAGGTGATGATATACTATGGTCTTTTTTCGCTCCAAATGGTAACAAAACAAGAGAAGGACAAATGGAAGATGGGAAGGAAGAAGGGGTATGGACATTTTATGATGAAAATGGAATAAAAGAGCGTGAGACGGAGCACAAGTCTGGTAAAGAAGATGGAATATATTCCCTATGGTTTGATAATGGGCAGAAAAAAGAAGAAGGCCCATATTTAGGCACTACTAGAATTGGGACATGGACATGGTGGGATGAACAAGGCAATAAATGGCAGGAAGGAGCCTATTTAAACGGTGAGCGAGATGGGTCCTGGATTACTTGGAATGCTAATGGAAAGAAGCGAAATGAAAAAATTTATAATAATGGTGAATTTGTCACTAAAAAAGAATATTAGTCTTTAAACCCCACATTCGTGGGGTTTTTTATTTGTAGGATCATGGGTAGATTTGTCTAAATGAGAATTGAGCCTTATCAATTAAAATATTTCGAAGATTGTATAAAGATCCTTCGCAGTAATACACCTAAATACATTGATCCTAGTGAACATTCAATGTTTATGGATTATTTATCTAGAGATAGGATTACATATTTTGTTTTATTTGATGGCCTAAACTTAATTGCTTGTGGTGGTTATGGATTGAATAAGCAAAAAACTAAGGCCGGTCTAGATTGGGGGTTAGTACAAAGTAAATATCATAATAAAGGTTATGGTTCAGAACTCCTAAGGTATCGGCTTTCACATATTCAAAGTAATTATCCAGGTATTGATATTCATTTAGACACTAGTCAAAAAACATATAAGTTTTATGAAAAATTTGGTTTTATTGTTGAAAAAATAACTCCAAATGGATACGGAACTGAATTAGATCAATATAATATGGTATTGAAAACAATTCCGGAAAATTAACCAACAAGCCCCGGTCACCCGGGGTTTTTTTGTTTATGGTGGTAGTGCTAGATTTAGATATGGAAAAAGAAAAGAATCAGGACGAATTAACAATAGAAATTGGTACAAATGGGCAAGAAGCCTACGCAACATTAGTGGAGTGGGTCAAAACAGTGCCGAAAACGATTAATGAATTAAAAAAGAATGGCACTGAAGAAGATTTAAAAACATATCAACTGCAGGTTAAAATGGTTCTCGATAAACTAAAACAGATTGAGCAAAAATTAGATAATGATTAACCTTATCAATACATAACGATATAAACAATGCTTCAGACTATTATTAAAGTTTTCATATCATCCGTTATCATTGTTATTGTTTCAGAGATTGCAAAAAAAAATACATTCCTGGGAGGTTTGATTGTGTCAATCCCTCTTATTTCGATACTGTCTATGATCTGGCTATATATGGATACAAAAAATATTGAAAATGTAATTTCTCTGTCCAACAGTATTCTCTGGATGGTAATCCCTTCTCTTGCATTGTTTATTGCCTTTCCAATCCTTTTAAAAGCCGGTGTCAATTTTTATGCAGGCATGGGTCTCTCTATCTTGATTACCATGGGCTGTTACGGCCTTACTATATTTATTTTAGCTCGATTGGGAATTGAACTTTAATGATTACCAATAATAACGAGAATCTCCAATGAATGACACATTCCAGCCCCACAACCATGGGGTTTTTTATTTGTGCTAGGATGGTTATCTTTGATCATCTAATAAAGTTTATTATGAAAACTCTATCAAATTTATTTATTCG
>CAXCBH010000066.1:0-7170 GCA_963980675.1 uncultured bacterium
AATCTGAAAAGAAGAAAAAAAATAGCACCAAATACAACTATCATAAATGGAATTAAAAAGAATGGATAGAAAAGTGTATAAATACGACTAGAATTATTCTTTGTATTTTCTAAGGTTAAGTTATTTTCCATTTTTTAGTAATATTTAGACACGCAATTTATTTCACAAAGCCCTTAAAGGTCAAAAATAAAAGTTTATTTTTTAGAAGATTTTTTCTTTAAAGCTTTAATATCATTATTTAGGTGTTTTGTTTTCTTTGCTAGTTTTCTAACTTCTTTTTTTAATTTTATTATTTCACTTATTAATACTGTTGCAAATAAGAGAATTAATACTGATATCATTGGAAGCGCATCCATTACTTTTTCTGGTCCTTCTCATCTTGTTTTAACTGCCATCCCAAAAGGATCGGAAAAAAGAATAAAATTATACATCCGATTAATAGTAGCCCTACAGCCCATTCCAGATTCCGCATGAGCCATTCTAGTGTGAACCATTCCATTGTTTTATTAGAGAACCCATGTTACTAATGTGACATAAACCAAAAGAAGTAATGTACACACAATCATAGAAATGACCTGTGTTTTGGTTAAAGGTTCTTTTTGTGTTTCAGACATTATTTTGCTGCTCGTTTTGCTTTGACAATTGCAGATTTGATTTTGCCTCTTAATGCTCTGTTATCGAGGGCATTGATCTCATCCATATCCCCATCTAATCCTTTTGCAATCAGGCGATCAATTAATTGCTCTTCTGATTCACCAGCATCTGCATTACTGTTAGATGTTTCGGGAATTTCCGGCATGGATGGACGTTCAAGGGTTCCCCGTTTAATTTTAACAATCATGGATTTGACCTTCCCGCGTGTCACTTTATCCGAGTGTGCGTTCACTGTATCCATATCCCCATCTAATCCTTTTTTCACCAAATACGCCACAAGATTTTCTGATGATAATGCATCGATTCCACCTCCGGACGCAGCAGGTGGTGCACCACCTACAGGTTTATCTGGTTTTGGCGGTGTTACACCGCTACGCTTGGCTTTAACAATGCCTGCTTTGGCCATGCCTCGGATGGGTTTTTCAGGGATGGCATTCACAAAATCCATATTGTTTTCCATGCCCATATTTATTGCGTAGTCGATATAATCTTGTCGTGATGCAAAACCGCCAAATTGGTTTGCGCCATCAGCACCACTATCCGTTTGCTCATCTTCTTTGGTGAAATCTACTTTAGGTACAATTATATCTAATTTTTGAAGTATTCGTGATTTGGCCGGCCAGTTGAATTGTGTTAAAAATGAAAAAAGACCTTTGGACGTCCGCCTGCATGTTACCCAAACACCTAACTCTGTTTCTTGAATGCTAAATTGGACATATTCACTAACAAGTGGGGATGTCCTGAAAGTGAAACCAAATTCTTTTTCTTTTTCAACAGTAATGATTCGGCATTTAAAATAGGGAGCGATGGTTCGAGGTCGAATTTTAAAGAATGATCCTGGTTCAAGACTAAGATGGGTGAAAGAATATTTGTGCACGTAGCGATCAATATCAAGGACAGGAAGTGCTCGCTGAATTCCGTAGAACCACACATTATACATATTTAAAGATGTGATCATTTGCCATATGATGTCTTTGGTGGTAGAAAAATGGTGTTTGACAATACTTTCGCCTATAAATGGATTCCATGCTGTCCAACTTTTGCCAATACCATTTTTAGGAACAGTTGGAGCCTGAAGTCTTGCTTCAGGTTGTTCAATACCTTCAAACTCAATATCTTTCGATGAGTAATGACGTATAATTCCATCGGAAAATTCTATTTCATACTTAGTGGGGTAGAAATAGATCTTCTTCAGGATACCGGTTTCACCGCTATTGCGAACTATACAGGCTGTACCCAGATCAATCCTATTTAGAATCATTAATAAAAGTCTTTGGTTGTTGTTTTAGCATAAACTGTAAAAATTTGTCCTGAATCTAGCCTGAAACTTAATATTATGTTTGTCCATTTGAAGTGAAAAAGTTTTACTCGATCCACTAAAAATGTATCTAATTTTGGCGTCTGTTTATGAATACATTTTGACATTTTTTATATTTTTCAGCAGGTCAGTCCAATACACAGCCTGGAATCAATTTCAATTGGCTTATGAATAAAAATATTTTCCTAATAATAATCTGTATCATACTTTTAGGTGCAGGTGCATCCTGGGTAATCCAAAAAGCGAATTCATCGTATAAATTAACTGTCATTAATAAAGTACCGGCTTTTTCATTTATTACACAGGATAGTTTATCATTCACCGAAAAAAGTTTTCATAAAAAAGCCACGGTATTAGATTTTATTTTTACAAGCTGTGCCGGACCGTGTCCAATTATGACCAATAACATGACGCATCTTTATGAAGATTATGAGAATGTACCAGAAGTGCAGTTTGTCTCTGTAACTGTTGATCCAAAAATTGATAATGCGAGTACTTTAAAAGAATATGCAAAGGCAAATGGCGTGAAAGATAATCGCTGGCAATTTCTAACATCTGATATTGAGTCCATAAAGGACTTGAAAAAAAATGGATTTATGCTGTATGCCGATGAATTACCACGGGGGCACGCTATTAAATTCGTATTGATAGATCAGGATGGACAAATTCGAAAATATTATGATGGAACAGATAAAGCCAGTATGTCTGTTCTTCGAAAAGACCTGAATAAAATTGTAAATGAAATACAATCTTAAATGAAAAGAATCCCACCAAAAGCGAATTCATTGTCTGCAGCTTATTTTGAGCTAACCAAACCCAATATAACTTTTTTGATTCTGATTTCAACAGCATTGGGATATTATCTTGGTGCTGATGGAATAGATAATTGGTCCAAATTATTTATAACATTGCTTGGTTCCGGGCTGGTGTCATCTGGCGCCGGTGCATTAAATCATTATGCAGAACAGGAATCGGACCAACGAATGAACAGAACAAGTTCCCGCCCTATCCAAACGGGGATGATCTCGCCTAACTATGCCATGACGTTTGGCATTATGATTATTCTTTTGGGTGTGGTTATACTTTTTTTCCTGATCAATCAATTAACAGCGATCCTTGCCATCTCTACCGCATTACTTTATTTATTCGTTTATACACCAATGAAAAAAATAACTTGGCTCAATACATCCATTGGAGCCATTCCCGGTTCCATTCCACCCTTGGGAGGCTGGGTAGCAGCAACTGGAACTTTGGATCCAGAAGCATGGATTCTGTTTGCCATTATGTTTTTCTGGCAGCATCCCCATTTTTATGCCATCGCTTTTATGTGCAAAGAAGATTATGAAAGAGCGAACCTGAAAATGCTACCTGTCCTTGAAACTGATGGAAGGCGAACAAATCGTCAGATTATTTGGCATTCACTTTTATTGATTCCTGTATCAATAATGCCGTCCTACATTGGCTTATTGGGCATGACTTATTTTTGGGGTGCACTCATACTAGGTATTGGGTATTTTGTATCGGGATTCCCCTTAATAAAAAATTATTCTTTGCAGAATGCAAAGCTACTTTTGAAATCTTCAGTGATTTATTTGCCAGCCCTTTTCCTGATCATTATTTTAGATAAATTGACTTAATATGCTAAACAATTTATTCTGGACAAAGATTATCTATATTCTATCTGTGGTAATTAGTTTAACAGTGGCTTTTTTAATTTTAGGGCCGAGACCTGAAGGCATTGAAGGGTCGCTTGATGTATCAATGTTACCACTAGTGAATGCAGTGATTAATGGAACTACTACAATTTTGTTGATTTTAGGCTTCATTCTGATAAAGGAAAAAAAGAGAGAGCAACATAGGAGCGTGATGCTCTCAGCTTTCGGAATGTCATGTCTATTTTTAGTAACTTATGTGATTTATCACTGGTTTAAGAGTGGTCCGAAAATGTATATGGGTGATTTTACAACCTTTTATTATTTTATCTTAATAACTCATATTTTATTGGCCATTATCATTATTCCTCTGGCATTATTTACGTTATATAGGGGATGGACTAGCCAATTGAAGCAACATAGAAAAATTGCAAGAATCACATTGCCAATTTGGCTTTATGTATCGATCACAGGTGTCATTATTTATTTAATGCTCTATTAATATTTAGCATTGAATATATGCGAGATGAAAAGGCCTAGTGCTTTCGGGGTCTTCTATTTCAGTCGTTTAACTAATCCGCCATATTGTTTATTGATTTCAAACCCTTGGTGAAAGAAGAATTTTTCAACATAGAATCCAACCGTAATTATATCAATACCTCGGTGCTTCATTCGTTTGTAAAAATCGTCCATCAATCGATTACTTAAAGAAATATTTCGGTATTTTTCCCGAATAGCAACCCATTCTAAGTGAATTCGATTATTCTCCAAATTTTTCCAATACAACCCACCAACCATTCGATTGCGGGAATTAAATAAAAGGAGAAAATCGTGTTGCGCCGTAAAGGTCCCTGATAAGGATGATTCTGATAATAAAGAATGAAATTGGCCAATTTCTTTTGGCAAAAAGGGTGGACGAATTTGATAGATCTGACCATCCATGCCTTCGGTTTGAAAAACCAAATTTAATCGATTATCCTCACCATGTGTTGTTGTCACTAATTCAACATAATCCGCAGCATCAACATGGGGAAATAGCATTCGAGCCAGATAAAATTTTTCTTCTTCGCTTAATATTATATTGGTTTGAATTTGAGTAATCCGCTCCTGGAGATTCCAAGGACTTAATAAATCATCTCTCATGCTCAGGATTATGGATTGAAATTCATTTAGCAAATTCGGATTGTCTTCCTTAAAACAGGTCATCATAAAAAATCGCACACGAGTCTCCGGGTATTCTTCCATGAGGGAATCCAAATCATAATCTTGATATAATTCCTGTAGAATGGATGCCCGAGCTTTCAAGGTTGCTTGAGGGTTCAGATCCAACCAACGTTCAAAGCGTAGGGATGCAAAAACCACCGGTTTTGTCAAAACGCCAAATTTTTCAATATCATCTAAAAACCGGTCAATTCGATCCACTGTGCATCCCATCGATTCGAATTTCATTCGTAGAGTTCGTTGGTTCAAATCCATTTTGAGTTGGTTTAATATTTTCTTACCGCGTTTCACTTTAACTGCTTGAAGTGTTGCGGTGAAGATCACTTCCCAGTCAGACATATGTTTAAGACCTGGATATTTATTTTCCGTTCGAACAATATAATCCGTGTATAAAGATAAAAAATGTTCTGCCATGGACTCGGTTGGTTTTCGTCCAGAAATTGAGATCAGTCGCGTACCCGTAGAATAGTCATGTTGCGGAATAACGAGATTTGAAGGTGATGGCGGTTGGATTGATAATTTGAATTCGGTTCGATTCCAAAAATCCTGATAAGCCTGAATCCCATTCCAGATAAAATGAAGCCACCGCATTTGCCATCGATCGACCTTAGAATCATCCAAAATATCATCCCGGTTCCGGTCAAGATAAGCTGTTAATGTTTCACCGTGAATATACTCCTCCGTATAAAGTTGATATTCCGGCCAATAACCCCCAAAATTTTCAACCAGAGGTTTGTCCTTAAATCCGGATCCCATGATAATAAGCCATTTGATCTCTTCTTCTAGAAAATTTCGATCCCAACCATCATTCAAATTCACCACGAGATTATGTGTTCCAAGAGAACGCGTCCGAACTAAAATTCTGAAAACACTTTTATTATTTCGTGAACCTAAATGAGAAACCCAAAGACTGTTTTTAGCGATATCATTCAACCCAACAATACAGTTAGAAGATAAAAGAAAGATCGACTCTCTTATCATGGATGTTTCATTAATAGCTTCCATTAATTTCTTTCGATGAATGGACTTTACATTTTCATCAAATGTGACTACATCTTGCCACGTGTATTCCTCACCTGTGTCTCTATCAATGGTCAATTTAGATGATTTTCCGATCCAGGTTCGGAATCCTTTTGTTAAAGCATAATATGCTTTTTGAGCCGTTGAGAAAAGGGGTTTAGAAATATGAGAGATCTGCCACCAAATGAGTTCAGACCTGGCCCAAACAAACCGAGTAGGATGAATTGTACCAAAATCTGTCACCATGAGCAAAATAGTTTGAATGAATTCCTGGTCAACAGATTTGGAATCCTTGAAATTCAAATGGGCTTCTTGTAAATAGCTTATAAAAGCACGATAATGTTCATCAGTAGTTCGATTAATATTGAAAGAAAATCCCTTGGATCTATCCTGTTTTTTCTGGTATTGATATGTATCGCGAAGCATGGAAATGAGAAAATCTCCAGACAAAAGGGGTGTAAGTGTTTCAATCAATTTTATGCGAAATGTTGGGTCTGAATGAGATTGATAATTCAAAAATGTGTCAATTAAAACGCCGGACCAATTCCCAAGATCGCCATCTACTACTTCTCTCAAGTAATTAAATACACTTGGATCATCTGCCAAATATTGTCGAACTGCCAAATGGAAATTATACAGTAAAATATTATTATTATTATTATTATTATTGTCTGGAGTTACGGGAGAAAAGGATGTCCCGATCTTTGGCTCATGAATTTGAATCGTAATGTAAAGTTCAGGCTCTTTTAATCGATAGATCATAGGACCCGTAAATTCAGTTATACCAAAATTGCCTAACCAGTGTGTAGGTGATTGGATCAGAGCATCAAAATCCAATATATCTGAATCAATAGAATAGGTAAAATCACCTATTTGGATCTTGGTATCCACCCAGGATACTAGAAGTGATTCGGTTTGACCTTTGATAGAAACTTTTTGTCCATCCCATTCTACATTAGTTCGAACGGTTCCAATCTCTCGAAGCAACCAATTCGGAATTCGGATCTCTTTTGAACCGGAATGAAGGGATACATAATTTTTTTCATAAAGGGGTTCAATAATATTGAAAAAATTCTTTAAAACATTTTTTCGATTAAATGTTCCTTTGGCTGTCAATTCACCTTTTTCTGAAGAAAAATCCCTATTGATTATGACATAATTCACAATTCGTTCAAACGGGGATAGAAAGCTGTTCACTGATAAGATAATAGAACTGTACAAATCACGGATGGCCTGTTTATCTGTGGTTTCAATGTTATTGAGGGAATTCGTGGTATCCGGGAAGATTAAAATTGTATTGAATTC
>CAXCBH010000067.1:0-7138 GCA_963980675.1 uncultured bacterium
TGCACCTGGCATAGATCCTGTCATTAAAATGGCAACTGTATCTCCCTTTTGCAGATTCACTTGATGCATAAGGTCAACAATTGCTGCAGAAAAATTGGGATCTAGAGTAGTAAGCTTTGCGTCCAGATCACCTTCATCTGTTGTGATGAGGCTAAAGGGGCTGCCGACCAAACCTGTTTCATTGGGATCATTTTCAATATCTATAAAAATGCCATGCTCCATCCTAGAATCTTTTAAAACAATCATGGATTTTTTCATTAATTGTGCTGCCATGACTTTATTTTCATATGAAGGTGACACATCTGTGGTTTTCATATTGATAGAAATAATGAAACACACCAGGGACAATGTAGCCAAACCAACCAAGGTTGAAGTTTTTTGGATCGCCGGGATGAAAGGCTGTTTTTTATAATTATTCAAAAAGTACCCCACCAAATAACAGCATAATAGCCAACTTCACCAAAACTGCTGTCAAGATCACTACAGATATGGTCCGGGCAACACCTTGTCGATCCATCCAATTTGCGATAAGACCCGGAATAATATTTCCTATAACAGCGACGGAACCAATTTCTTCAGGCATAAAAATAAAATTCCTGGAAATATACCCAAAAAAGAAGCCCAAGATCAGCGCTAAAACTATTCGTCGTTTTCCGTAAAGGAACATGACCTTTCCCATGCCCTGAATAATAGCCCAAACTAGGATTGCTACACCGAACGTGACTAAAACCTGAATTGGGTGGTGGAGATAGAGTGAAATATATCCTGGTACAATGATACCACCAGCGGTGACTCCCAAAGTCTCTGAAAGAACCAAACTTAAAATAATCCCCAAGCCAATACTAATCTCAGCCATAATGCCTGTATTTTGAAATTTGTGTTAATATCTCTTGCCCTGCACCGACTTGATTTCCAATGGCATAAATCAAAGTATCATGAGGCAGACCCACTAACATTTCCACAGTGGATCCAATATCATTATTTAATCCAATTGTTTGAATTTTGGTTATAGGTGAATGATAGGCAAGCCTGTTGAGCGTTGACTGCAATTTATCTCCTCGAATGATAAAATGATCCGGTTTAATCTCTTTCAAGGTTAGTTCAATCATTTGGCGGGTGCGGATTGGACGATCATCCCTTGAATTAAAGAAGACACAGGTCCCTCCTTCACCTGGATATCGGTCAATGACAAATTTCCAGATCTGAAGCGTAGATACGGGATCATTAGCTGCCATTCCATTCACAAATTGGATCCGTTTTTCCCCATTGTCCAAATTCCATGCAATTAATGCACCCAAATCCGGTTGAACTTTATGCATTCCTGCTAGTGCAATTTTTCTATCAACACCCGCTTTTTTACATACATCTAATGCCACTGCCACATTTGCAGGATGCTCCATATAGGAAAAATTGTCTAATTCTTCTTGGGTAATCAATGTTTCGTCGGATTGAATGAATGCTGTACCATTTTGTTCAGCAACTCTCTGAAGGATGTTCGGCTTTTGATCTTCGCCCGTAATTAGTGTTCCACCAACAGGAATAGTATTGCACAAAGAATAAGCCACATCATCTTCTGTGGGACCCATTTCATCTAAATGATCAGGACGAACATTGGTTATAACTCCAATATGGGATTGAACCATCTGATGCTCTGCGATCCATTGATATTGTGGCTGAACTGCCATACACTCCATAACAACAGCATCTGGTTTTTCATCGGCAAAATAACTTAATAGACGAGTTTGTTCTCCAATAGATGGTAGCCTTAAACGATGAATAATCCTGTCTTTCCCTTCGGAATCAATCACACGTGGTGCAGTGCCGGTTGTTTTGGCAAAAGTGCGAATTCCGGCTTCCCGAAGTCCGGCAGCTATGAGACGTGTTACACTTGATTTTCCCCGTGTTCCATTCACATGGATGCGGAGTGAAACTGCAGCCAAGGACCGCATATGAAATTTATATTCAATAATACCAGCAATGCATAATGCCAGTGCTAGTGAACCCAGTACAATTAGAGGCGTGATAGACATAATTATACAGAGAATTTTACCAGTCTTAGGAGTTTGTGTATCCTAATACTACCCTGATTAATGCGACCATATCCATTACATTCACCAACCCATCGCTATTGATATCACCAAAGAATGGATTTACATGATCTTCATAACCCAGATTGTAATCTACCAATAATAGGATGTCATAAATATCAACTTTTTCATCATAATTCAAGTCACCCATCAAACGAATATTACTGCCTCGAGTTGTAAATAATAGTGATGAACCATCACTCAATGCCATGGCAGCAGGATGATATGAATTATTAAATGTGTATTGAAGTCCCATTGTCATGGTGTGGTCTTCTGTACCTATGGTACAATAATTTCCATGATTCGTCGCCCCGGATGTGTAGGATGTATTATTAAAATCCATGTATTGCATCATGAACTCTCCGTCTCCGGTGGGTGTTATATAATAATCAGGATCCAATAGAATAAGTTGAAAAGTTTCGGTTGAATTATTTTGATAGGTTCTCACCCTGGACCATTGAATATAAAATCTTTTTTCTTCCTCATCGTACCAAGTATAAACCCTGCCCTGACTAGAGACAATTAAATCATCCCAGAAAACAGCTATCATTTTAGATGGACCACCAACCCCAGGAATTTGATAATTTCTAAAAGACTGAAGGGTTGATTCACCCATGGCTGCCCATCCATTAGAACAAATACTTATTTGATCGTATTCTTGACCATAAAACTTAAAGGTAAATGGCAACTCTACGGTTTCAACATCATCATTGTTATTCCCACTATCATTTAAGGATGACAGATGACTTCCAACACCACCATATCTATTATCAATTTCAACCCAGTTATATGTAGGTGCTAATGTATAGCCTATGTCACCACTATCATAAATGTAATAGCCATGTGCATCCGGACCAACTGGATCATTAATGGTTGGTTCACCTATTTGAACCTCAACAATTGAATTGGATTCATACCCTAGAGCAGTTTCTACATTTAAAATAAAATGAACAATGGCGCCCGGAAGGGTTTCCTCTAATACAAAAACTTCAAAATAATCACTACCATTCATAGATGAACCGTCACTCATGACTGAAGACCAAGTCCCTGTATTATCTAAAATTTCAATTAAAGGTGATGCACAAGTAATTGTTCCGGTCACCTCAGAAGCATTTACGGTCCCTGAATTATTTAGTTCAATTTTAAAATGGGAAGACTCCCCAGGTGTTAAAATATCGCTGGATGAACCAATGACATCTACACTGGTTGCAAACAGATTATTCCCCGATACACTCACGGTTAAAATACCTGAGGATGGTGAACCACCATTATCATTAAAATAAATAATTAGATCAAGATTGGCATCATCTGGTAATCCTTCTGCAAGTGTAACAACATACGGCATTGGTGCAGCTACAGTATTTCCGGAAAGTATTGCACCATAGTTTACCGTGGCCGATTGAATTGTGACATATCCACTTTCACTAGCAATGACACCATAAACATTTTCAGCATCTTCACTACCAAAATTGGTTGCACTAATAGAAATCTCCAATGTTTCTCCACCATTTGCAGTGCCATTCCCATCTCCGAGGGATTCACCAAAATTATCATCATCAATTGTAAGTGTTGATTCTGAAACATTCACAGATACACCTGGATCGTAAATCTGAAATGAACTTTGGTAAGGATAATGATTTTTCTTTGTAACTGTAACCAATGCAACACCAGTTTGGGATGATGGAATAGGTAGTCGAATAAAACCATTAGCGTTGGTATATCCAGATTCAAAGATCTCATCATCCATTAGAATTGTAACCCAGGCTTCTTCCAGTGCACCGGACGCTTTTGCCACAGTAATATCTAAATAATTAGTTCCTTGTGACAGCGCATATGGATGATCCACTGTTATTTGCTCGGGATATGCACTCCACATAGACAATGATGATTCACCCATGAGATTATTCCAATGTGAAAAAATATGGCAGTAATTGCTCGGATTAGTTGGATAATTTTTATAAAGCATCATTTTTCCATACATGAGAGCCGCACCGGCAGATTCAATACCCTCAACCAATGCGCCATAATAAAATCCCATATCAACTATATTATTGAACATAGTATGTGTCCCTAAGGTCGCTGTTCCAATACAAGCTACAGATCCCTTCGGATTTGAAGATGTACCGGCACGAATAAAGGATTCAATGAGTGCTTCATCACTCCCAAACGACCCAGTACCACACGTAATAACAGTCGCAACAGGGAGCATAAAACCATTACTTGTATTATTCACATTACTAGAAGAAAATCCACTTACACCCCAATATCCTCGATAATTGAAAAAGGAGACCCCTTCAGAAATTCCAGCCTGCATTTGGCTTGCCCAAGGAGAATTATAAACTGTATTCACTTCTTCAAATCCAGCAATATCTAGTAGTTCGTGAATATGTTCATTGGTAATTATACAAGAAATTCCAGATGATGATGGGTCACCAACAAGACAAGCTCTCTGAAACCAATTTTCACCCAAATAGGGACTGGACTCATAATTCAAGGTTTTACCTATAATGGTTTGCAAATCGGAGCTAGTATCAAATGAAAGGCGTCCTAGAAATAGGTCAGGGAATTGATCATTCCCTTCCAAGGTTGAATAAGGATGATCCCCATCACCATTATAACTGCTCCAGGAATCTGTCCATGTGGGAATATCATACGGCCCTTCGGCATCACCAATAATGGTCACATGAACGGGGGGATTATCCCAGGTTTCATAGGCATCATCAATGTAATTCTTCAAGTTATTCCTATTGTTCACCACATTGGACGAATTAACATAATTTACTTCGTAGCCAACTCGATGTTTCCAATCCATTAATTCTTCTACCTGATTCATCATAGTTGTTGTGAGATTACTGGGAAGAACATAAAGTATGGCAGGTTGCTGGTATTCTATTTCATCTCGGCTTAATGATGCATAATTCACTACCAAAGATTCATACAATGGTTCAAATGCACGGGATCGTTTGGCAGGGATAAATGGCATTTCAACTACACCTTCTTCCACCAACTCTACTTCGACACTTTGGATAACTGTTAATTCTTCTGTAACCGGATTGTATTGAAAAGGAGTGACTGATACCTGAACCATGGTTAAACCGCGCATTACAATGGGATCGGAGACAGTTGCAATGTTTTCCGGATAAAGAGCATTCCGTACATAGGAATCACCTTTTACAAGTTTTCCTGTACGGATAGGTTCCCAACTTTCGAAGGGCAGAATATCAACATTTGGAATTGTTTCTGTTTCCTGGATATTGACAACGACAGAAAAAGATTTACCGGGTTCTACAGCATAATAGGTTGACACAGTGGGCAAATATGGTTCACCAGGGTCACTCATAGAACCAGCATTTTCCATATTCAGTTTATCATAACTTTTTCCATCCTGATCAATTTGCTGTAATTCGAATTCGGATATCTCATACTGAATTTTCATAGAATAATTCAATGAGACTGCTTGAAATCCACCAAAGGTTACTGGATTCGGAGTCTCTGAAGCCACCATGAAAGACAGGGCAGCAATGAAAACAAGTTGAAAATGTAATTTTATCATAAAAGTCTCTATTGTATGATTAATAAGTGGAAGAATTCGGGGTAATAAAAGCTACCTATGTAAACACCTATTCCAGCTACCGCTAAAAATGGCGCCATAGGCATAGCCCGATTCTTATCAAAATCTTTTACTAATGAAACGACTATCCATGTTAGTAAACTCAAAACAGATGCAGAAAACAATGTTAAAGCCATTCTCATTGGGCCTAACCATGCACCGAGCACTATCCCAAGCTGGATATCGCCAAATCCCATACCTTGCCGTTTTGTAAAAATCCATAGAATTCCCATTATAATTAAGGGAATAATAGCACCAACAAAAACCCCCCACAAAGCAGACGCTAAAAATACAGTATTAAATATCACTCCGGCTATGGATAAAACTATACCAACAAAAATAAAAACAAGGGGTATCTGGAACGTCTTATAGTCTACTAATGCAATTCCAATCAGTATCGTATAGATGCCTGAGAATATAAGAGCTTCAATGGTTTCTAAATGGGTAAATGCCCAGAGCGAACCAAAGATAGATGTAAGCTCAAGTATAAAATTTTTATTATTAAGTATAAAACCATCAATAGATAACCAATTGATGATACTCTTTGTAGCATATCCTGCTACTATACCTACAAAAATGGGTATTAAAATACTCATAAAATCATAATCCAGATTGTAATGCTGAACCCAAATGGAATACAGGAAGATAAGTCAGAACCACCATCAGGGCTATGACGGCGCCAACAAGAAGAATAAGCAGTGGCTCAATCAACGTGGTCATTCTATCTACAAGAGCATCAACCTGCTTCCGATAATAGTCAGCTGCTCTATCTAATAGATCATCCAATTCACCAGTATCCTCCCCAGTAGATGCTAACTGTAATAAAATAGAAGGAAACACTTCTGTACGTCTAAGTGCAGTAGAAATATTATATCCATCACGTATTAAATCAGATGCATCATCTATTGCTTTTTCATAGACTTTATTATCAACAACTTTTCGTAACAATGCTGTTGTCTCCAAAACGGGGACACCTGCACCAATAAGGATTCCAAATGTTTTACAAAATTTATTTAAAATAGATTGTTCCATTAATGCTCCAAAAACAGGGAGTTTTAGCTTGATAGAGTCAAGCGCAAATCCACCTCTTTGTGTCTTAGAGATAAGCCAAATTATAGAAAAGACCATGAATACAACAAAAGATAAAAATCCTATATTATTACCAAACCAGTTACTAAAGTCAATCATTTGTCTTGTGGCAGCAGGTAGCCCGGCTCCTAGTTGTGCGTATACCTCAGAAAATTTTGGAATTATAACTAACAACATGACCATTAGCATACAAATAAGAAATACTATCATAAAGATAGGATAGTTCATAGCAGATTTAACTTTTCGCCGCGTATCATCTAAATTTTCAAGGTAAGATGATAACTGCTCCAAGATCTCATTAAGATTACCGCTTACCTCTCCAGCCTTGACCATTGCAACAAAAAGAGTATTA
>CAXCBH010000068.1:0-7052 GCA_963980675.1 uncultured bacterium
TGTCTGGCCGAATATCCGAGTTATGGAAGCACAAAAAGATGGTCTGGATGTCATAGCAACCACGGAACACATAGAATACCAATCCTGGATAAAAGATATTCCCCACCCTGATCGTAACCGCTCATTTGAGTTGGCAACAGGGTTTGCAAAAAATTCTGAATTAATGGTGATTAACGGATCAGAAATCACCCGCGAGATGCCACCGGGACACGCCAATGCTATATTTATCAAGGATGCCAACAAATTAATGGTGGACGATCCTATTGATGCCTATAGAGAAGCTCGAAAACAGGATGCCTTTATTTTCTGGAATCATCCTTACTGGGCAAGTCAGTCTCCCGATGCAAGTGTTCCTCTGGATCAACTCCATCTGGAATTAATCCAAGATGGCCTGTTAGAGGGAATAGAAGTTGTAAATGATACAACCTATTCAAATGAAGCGTTTCAACTGGCCCTGGATCATAACCTAACCATTTTAGGTACGTCAGATATCCATGGTATAATTGACTGGCAATACAGGATACCATCCGGAGGGCATAGACCTGTTACCTTGGTCTTTGCTTTTGAGAAATCTCAATTATCTTTAAAAAGAGCATTAAGAAAGGGTCAAACTGTAGTCTGGTTCAATAAAAAACTCCTGGGGAAAAGTGATTTCCTTATACCATTGATCAATTCTAGCTTAAGCATTCGTTCCGCAAGCTATATTCATAATTCAACAATAGTTCATGCTATTATAACCAACAACTCGGATGCACCCTACATCCTTAGAAATCAAAGTGAATATGATTTCTATAATACTACAAACCTGGTTATGGTTCCACCCCATGGCGAAGCCATAATCGATGTAAGAACCATTGATAAAAAAAGAAAATTTGAAATGCAATTCGAAGTTCTGAACGCTTTGAGTGCACCTAATACTCACCCCGTTATTAGTATTATAGTAAAACCCAAACAATAAAAGGAGTTATTAAAATTGACTACTGTTACTAACTACTCTACAAGCTTGATAATATTATTAATTACTGCCCAAAATGTATTCGCACATAAAGATCATTCAAACCGACCGGCTATGCCTGCAATTGGAATTATTCAGGGTACCATTATCGATTCTACTACAACCAAGCCCATTGAATATGCTTCAGTTTCACTTGTTGATCTAGAACACAACGAATTGGTAACAGGAGGCCTTACAGATAAAAATGGTATTCTAAATATTACTGGAATACCACTAGGAAAATATGTAGCAGTAATCGAGTTCATTGGCTACAAAAAGAAAGAGATTGGCCCTATAAATCTATTTCCTGGAGAAGGAAGCGGAATCCGTTATGATCTGGGACAGGTCAAACTAGGTATATCGGCTGTAAATATGGAAGCAGTTGATGTTGTTGGAAATGAGAGTGTGTTTATTCAAACCATTGATAAAAAAATATTCAATGTTGGACGAGATTTATCATCATCAGGAGGAACTGGATCGGACGTTTTGAGAAAGATCCCTTCAGTGGATGTTGATATTGATGGTGTTGTTTCTATTGCAGGAGATGCAAATGTTACTATACTTGTTGACGGAAAACGAAGCGGTAGAACAGGTAGTGGTAGACGTGGTGAAGTCGAGAATATTGCCGCGTCTATGATCGAAAAGGTAGAGGTTATAACCAACCCATCTGCAAAGTATGATCCTGATGGTGTAGGCGGGATCATCAATATTGTATTGAAACGTGGTGCATTAGATGGATTCAACGGAAATGTTTCTGCTATGGGAGGTGAATACAACCAACAGAATTTAAATGGGAACGTTAATTATCGTACTGACAAATTGAATCTATTTACCAGCGCCAATTTCAGAACTGGAGATAGAATTGGAGATGGCGTAAGGCAATTCCAATATGTCTATCCTGACGAAACAGATTCTTTATTTCAGAATACAAGTCGGACTAGGACTCCAGATAATCTGGGATTTAGAATTGGTGGTGACTACTACCCTACTAAAGCAAGCACTCTGGGTTATACATTTGATATCTCGGAACATAAAGAACTTGAACAAGAAGAATTTAATTATATCGCTAATACTTTTGACCGGGACTTGGTAGGCCAAACAGTTCATACTACGGAACACGATGATGGGAACCATATGGACCATGTATTGACCTATGAAAATAAATTTGACTCCCAAGAACAATTATTAAAAGCTTATGTAAGCTATTCTCATGAGATCGATGATGTTCATGAACATGGTGGCAGTGAAACTGAACATAATTCAGTAGAAGATGAAAATGAGACCGATACAAAGGAGAAAAATGATAATCTCACATTATCAATCGATTATGAAGATGAGTTTGGAGAAGATTTAGCAATTGAAGTTGGAGCAAAAGCAACATTGAGAAACTTTGGAACTTATCTCAATTACTTGAGTGAAGATTATGACAATAACTATGATGAAGATATTTATGCGGCATACCTTGTAACCAGATATGATTTCACTGATCGTTTCGGTTTAAAACTTGGAGCCAGATATGAACAGGTTGAAACTAAAGCGACACTAACTGGCCCAACCGAACATGATTCAACCAATATCATTACAACTATATTTGATAATGCTATTAACGAGTCACCATTTGATAATCCATATACTAAAGTATATCCAAGTGCATTCCTACTTTATAAGTTGACTGAAAAACAAAATTTACAATTTGGATATTCAAAAAAAGTTAATCGTCCAAGTAAGCGCACGTTGAGCCCATTCCCCAGAAGCACTCAGGATATAACCAGGTTAAGAAATGGAAACCCGTACCTAAAGCCAGAATATAGCGATGTCATGGAACTGACATTTTCGAGTAACTCTAGAAAAGTAAATTTGAATCTATCCACTTCATACAAAAACACACGTGATGTTATAATGTGGTGGGACCGAGATTATATAACTTTTATTGATGCTGAAAAGCCAGGTGGCCCGGATACGACTACATATGAATTACTCACTGCTGGTAATGCTGAAAAATCTAAGAGTATGAATATAAGCGGAAACATTATGTATAGACCTATGCCGCTGGCAAGTATCATGATTTGGGGTTATGGCTGGGATTCTGAAACATCCGATTCTGATAAAAATGAAACAGACTTCAATGGAACATCAAGAGGTATGGGCTTGGGAGGGCGGCTGACCTTAAATATCCCAACAGTCGCTCGTATTGAACTTTCAGGCAATGGACGGGGTAATATGAAGATTACTACCGGAACCATACCAGCAAACTTTCGCTGCAATTTGGCGATCCAAAAATCATTTCTGCAAAATCGACTTTCTGTTACCGCCAAAATCAATGACATTTTTGATACCGGTAAATTCATTATTGATACATCCAATGAAGTGACAACCAATATTGAAAATCGTACTGTGACTTATACCCAATTAATGTATGCAGAACGCCAAAGACAAAAACGCAATTTCTCTATTGTATTAAATTATAACTTTGGGAAACAGCAAAAGAAAAAATGGGATAGGAGTAATTTTTCTGGTCGTTCAGGTGGTATGGGAGGTGGCGGAATGGATATGGATTACTAATCCAATCTAGGGAAGACGAATACGTTCAATCATTTCTCTGACTTCCATTGGTGGCTGTGGATTCTTTTTAGCAACTAGATAAGCGATACTAAAATTCACCATAGCTCCTATAGCACCAAATGCATTGGGTTCTATACCCAAAAACCAATTCGGCTCCATATTTCCAAGGAATGCTGTGGACTGAATAAACATAATACCTTTGTGCTGGAATACATATAGAAGAGTCACACCAATTCCAGCCAACATCCCCGCAATGGCACCTTCCTTATTCATTGTCTTTGAAAAAATACCCATCATCAGAGCTGGAAAAATAGATGATGCAGCCAGCCCAAAGGCTAATGCAACTGTACACGTTGTACTGTCCAACAACTCGGACGCACCCTACGTTCTTCGAAATCAAAGTAAATATGGTTTTTATAATAATACAGACCTGGTCGTGGTCCCTCCCCATGGTGAAACCATAATTGATGTAAGGACTATAGATAAAAAAAGAAAGTTTAAGATGCAGTTCGAAGTATTGAACGCTTTAACTGCACCGGCAACACATCCTGTATTTACAATCTTAGTAAGCCCTAAATAACAAAATCAATTTAGTTTTTATATGTAAATTATTGGACTACCTGTCCGAGGTATTTTAAAAATTTAACCATAACCGCAGGAAAGAGTCATATCCTACAGTATCAATGCGAATAATTTAAAAGGAACAAATAATTATGTACTCTTATGAAAAATCGGTTTCCATTGGAATACTTGTATTTTCATTATCTAGTTTTGCTTTTAGCCAATGGCCGGGTGCTGGGGGTAAAATGCCTGCCATCGGCGTTGTAAATGGTTCCGTAATGGATTCCACTTCAGGCCTACCCATTGAATATGCTTCAATCTCTTTGGTCAATATGCGCTCTGATGAAGTTGTGACTGGCGCACTATCAGATAAAACAGGCAGATTCAATATCCGTGAAATACCTTTAGGGCGATATCGGGCTGTTGTAGAATTCATCGGGTATGCAACAAAAGAGATATCACCCATTAATATTTTCCCCGGTGAAAGGGGCAGTATAACCCATGATCTGGGAAGTATAAAGCTTCAGATTTCATCGATTAATCTTGCCGAAGTGGAAGTTCTGGGTGAGAGCCAGTTCATTCAAACCATTGATAAACAAATTTTTACTGTGGGTAAGAATTTGGCGGCTTCTGGCGGCTCAGGCGAAGATGTTTTGAATCAAGTACCCACTGTAGCTGTAGATATTGATGGTAATATCACTCTTCGTGGAGATGCGAATGTAACGGTTTTAATTGATGGTAAAAAAGTGGGCTTTGATCGCCGCTCCATGGTTGACAACCTGCAGGCATCTATGATTGAGAAAGTAGAAGTTATTACCAATCCATCTGCAAAATACGATCCAGACGGTGTGGGCGGTATAATTAATCTCGTTCTAAAGCGAGGGGCATTTGAAGGTTTTAACGGCAGTACATCTCTTTCGGCTGGTGAATATAATAAAAATAATATCAGCGGAAATTTGAACTTTCGAACGGATAACTGGAACGTTTTTGGTAGTACCAGTTACCGAATGGGGGAAAGATACAGTGAAGGATTAAGAGAATTTGATTACCTTTATTTTAACCCCATTGACAGCGTCAGATCTCTTTACCAGAACACAGAAGACATAAAAAATTCTAATAATATTTCATTCCGTTTTGGCGGCGACCTTTACCCTACATCTTCCAGCACGATCAGTTATACATCTACCTTTAGTAACAGAGACAAAGATAACCAAGAGATCATTCAAACAACGAGACCAGTTACCAGCATATTAGATGTAAAAGAGAATGGACTCGAAAATGGCTGGGATCATTCTTTATCCTACGAGAACAAGTTTAATTCCAAGGAAAGAAAACTAAATGCAGATATTAGCTATGGTATTGAAGAAGAAGATGAAACTGAAAAAAACCTAGGCAACATAGTAGAAGATCATCAAAACAGTAAAAGTATTATTGCATCATTTGACTATGAAGATAAGCTGGGTGAAAATTTTGACCTGGAAGCAGGATTCAAGACCACACTCAAAACATTGGAAGATGATTTATTCTTTCAGAACGGGACCTATGACTATCTCTATGATGAAGATATTTACGCCCTTTATACTACTCTGGGTTACGAAATCAATGACCGCCTGGGTTTAAAAGGCGGTCTCAGGTTTGAGCAGGTCGAAACCAAAGCAAATGTAATTGGTGACACGACTGCAACCACGAGCATCACTCATTTTGTGATTAATAATGCAGTTAAATCAGGTGAGCTCAATAATCCCTACAGTCATTTCTATCCCAGTGTGTTTTTGAATTACAAACTTACGGAAAGACAGCAAATACAGTTCGGATACTCTAAACGTGTAAATAGACCATGGACAGGATCATTAAATCCATTTCCTAGAGAAATGCTGGATACAGCTCGTATCCGTACTGGAAATCCATACGTAAAACCAGAATACAGTGATGTGATGGAAATAAATTTTTCCAGTAATTCCAGAAAGTTCAATTTTAATACTGGCGTTTCATACAAACATACAACCGATGCCATCGCCTGGTGGGATCGAGATGAAATCATTTATAATGACGAACCCTATGAATTATTAACATCCGGGAATGCTGAGAGTGCTAAAAACCTTGGTGGGAGTATCATCATCAATTATCGCCCTATGCCTCTGGCTAGTCTCATGCTTACAACCTGGTGGTGGAGATCTGAAACAGTTGGCGGTCAGGATGAAAATGAGATGACCGGTACATCCTACGGTATGCATAATCGCGGTCAGTTAACATTAAATATTCCTACAGTGGCACGTTTAGAACTATCAGTTGGCGGTCGTGGAACAATGAAAATTACATCCGGAACGATTCCTGCTAATTATGGTGCTGATCTTGGTATTGAAAAATCATTTATGAACAATCGATTATCAGTCACATTGAAAGTAAATGATCTATTTGATAATAGAAAATTTATTATTGATACAACTCAAGACTACGATCTATATATACAAGAAATGTATGCTGAGCGGAAGCGCGGTCGTCGAACCACATCGCTCAATCTAAGATATAATTTTGGAAAACAGCAGAAAAAGAAATGGAATCGTAGGAATTTTCGTGGCCGCGGCGGAGGAGGTGGCGGAATGGATATGGACTACTGATCCATCTTAAGGCAAGCGAATCCGTTCAATCATTTCTCTGATTTCAATTGGAGGTTGTGGGTTCTTTTTAGCAACCAGATAAGCAACACTAAAATTCACAATAGCTCCTATAGCGCCAAATGCATTGGGCTCTATACCCAAAAACCAGTTCGGCTCCATATTTCCAAGGAATGCTGTGGACTGAATAAACATAATACCCTTATGCTGGAATACGTATAAAAGAGTTACGCCAATTCCAGCCAGCATGCCCGCAATTGCACCTTCCTTATTAATTGTTTTAGAAAAAATACCCATCATCAGAGCTGGAAAAATAGATG
>CAXCBH010000069.1:0-6988 GCA_963980675.1 uncultured bacterium
TATGATGGTTTTACTAAAATAGATTTACCCTTTCTACAACATTCAGCCCCACATTAGTGGGGTTTATTCTTTGTTGGATGACGTGGGTTCATTTCTCCCATTATCTTCTTCAATGAATTTGTAAATTCCACATCTATTATAAAATATTTTTCATTTATTAGATTAGAATTTCAAGGGACACAATGAACAATATAACACTACTAATTATGGCAGCTGGAATGGGCTCCAGATACGGTGGACTTAAGCAACTGGATGCAATAGGTCCCAGCGGTGAAACAATTATTGATTATTCCGTATATGATGCCATTAAAGCAGGCTTCACTAAAGTTATTTTTATTATTCGGAAAGATTTTGAGCAGGAATTCAAATCAAAAATAACGGATAAATATGAAGGGCAGATTCAAGTAGAATTTGCTTTCCAGGATTTAAATGATCTTCCTGATGAATTTACCTGTCCTGAAGGTCGGGAAAAACCCTGGGGAACTGGTCACGCTATTTTATCCGCCAGAAATGTTATAAATGAACCGTTTATTGCCATTAATGGTGATGATTTTTACGGACGAGAATCATTTAAAGTTGTAGCAGAATATTATAGAAAAGGTGCAAATAGTTTTTCAATGGTTGCATTTAAATTAGATAAAACCCTATCATCCTTTGGAGGAGTGACACGGGGGTTGTGTACCGTGAATGATGAGAAACTAAATACTGTAATTGAAACAGCAGATCTTGAGAAAACAGATTATGGTGTATCTTCTAATCGAGATATTGAATTGGATGGAACTGAGCCGGTATCTATGAATGTCTGGGGGTTTACTCCAATTTTGTTTAAGTATCTTGATGAAAAATTTGTTGAATTTTTATCTGAAAATGGCACAGAAATGAAAAGCGAATATTTGATTCCATCGGTTGTGAATGAACTGATTCAAAGCGGACAGGAAACCGTTCATGTATTAAGAAGTGGCGCCACATGGTTTGGCGTCACCTATAAAGAAGATAAGCCCTTTGTTGAAGGTGAAATTGAAAAGCTAGTGAATAAAGGGGAATATCCGGGCAAACTATTTTAAGATTATTATGATTCAATCATCATTGTTAAAAAAATGTAAAGTAGCAGTATGTTGTTTCTTTACTCTACTGATAACAATGTTTGCGCAATCGCCATCTGAAATCGAAGACCCATCCATTGTTGAGATAAACAAACTAACACCTCGAGCGACCATATTCAATTTTGAATCAAAGAATCTTGCCATTAATGATAACCCTGAGCATTCACAATATTATCAATCTCTAAATGGGATTTGGAAATTTAATTGGGTTCGGAATCCTGATGACCGCCCGTTAAATTTTTTTAAACCTGATTTTAATGATTCATCCTGGGATGATTTTCATGTTCCTGCAAACTGGGAGATCAATGGGTACGGTGTCCCTATTTATTTAAATCATCCTTACGAATTTTCGTATCATCCCAACCCACCAACAATCCCTAATGGTCATAATCCAGTTGGCTCATACAGGAAAAGTTTCACAATACCCGAAAAGTGGAAAAATCGACGAATAGTGATTCATTTTGGTGCGGTAAAATCTGCATTTTTCATTTGGGTGAATGGGGAAAAAGTTGGATACAGCCAAGGTAGTAAATTGCCAGCTGAATTTGATATTACTGAATTTATTTCAATTGGAAAAAATAGTGTAGCACTTCAAGTGTATCGTTGGTCTGACGGCTCATACTTGGAATGTCAGGATTTTTGGCGCATCAGTGGTATTGAACGGGACGTATACCTGGTTGCCGAGCCAAAGATCAGAATCGCTGATTTTTGGGCTAAGACACCATTAGATCCTGAATTCAATAATGGTGAACTCAGTCTTGAAATTGATTTATTTAATGATTCAATCACTGATGAAAAAATTACAGTGCATACAGAATTATTTAAAGCCAATGGGCGAAGAGTGCTCAATAGAACTGATCGTATATGGATAAAAGCAAATTCACCTTTAGGATTTAATTATAAAAACACTATCCGAAACGTAGATGTATGGACAGCAGAAACCCCCAATCTCTATAAGCTTAACATTACATTGAAAAAAGGGTATAAAGTCATTTCATCGATTTCGGAAGAAATTGGCTTCAGGACTATCGAAGTTGTAGGTGGACAGCTTTTGGTGAATGGTCAACCCATACTGATCAAAGGGGTCAATCGCCATGAACATGATCCTGTAACGGGACATGTTATCAGCCGTGAACTGATGGAAAAAGATATTCAGCTTATGAAAGAGTTCAATATTAATACGGTGCGGACCAGCCATTATCCAACTGATCCATATTGGATTGATCTTTGTGATAAATATGGTTTATATGTCATAGATGAAGCCAATATTGAAAGTCATGGAATGGGTTATCACCCGGAGCGGACTTTGGGCAACAAACCTGAATGGGAGACAGCCCATTTAACACGAATAAAGAGAATGGTAGAACGAGATAAAAATCATCCATCAATTATTTTATGGTCCATGGGTAATGAAGCTGGCGATGGTGTAAACTTTGTTGCTGCATCCAAATGGATTCATGAACGTGATTCGTCGCGGCCAGTGCATTACGAACGAGCAGAGAATCGAGATCATGTGGATATTTATACACCCATGTATACAGGCGTAGAATGGTTGAAGAATTATGTACAGGAACAGCACGATAAGCCCCTCATCATGTGTGAATACATGCATGCCATGGGAAACAGTTTGGGTGGAATGGCTGATTATTGGGAGTTGATCCGAAAAGAGCCTCAGCTTCAGGGCGGTTGCATTTGGGATTGGGTAGACCAGGGCCTCATCAAAAAAAATGAAGATGGAAGCACTTATTTTGCATATGGTGGGGATTTTGGACCACCTGAAACGCCAAGCGATGGCAATTTTCTGATCAATGGATTGGTTCAACCAGATCGAAAACCAAATCCTCATTTTTATGAGGTTAAAAAAGCCTACCAGAATTTCATCGTAAAACCGTATGGTTTAAATCAGTTCGCCGTTGAAATCACTAATGAGAACTTTTTTACGAATACCAATGGAATTGACATATTATGGATGGTAAGGTCAAATGGTGAAACGCTTCAATCTGGGGCATTAAAAGATCTGGATATTGAGCCGCAAGAAAGTAAAAAAATACTTATCCCAGTTGAGAAATTTGAAATGCTTCCTTTCAATGAATATTTTCTTGATATCGAATTTAGATTAAAGAAAAAGAAGGGGCTTTTGCCAAAAGGATATTTGATTGCCTGGGAACAATTACCGCTCATCAATTTCAATACAATCAAATTAGAATTTGATCTAAATATTTTACATGATAATTATCCAATATTAAATGATGTGACTGAAACAGATAATCAAATTGTAATTACAGGGAAAGATTTTGAGATCATTTTTTCAAAACAAACCGCCACTATGGATTCATGGACTTTTCAGGGAAAAAATATTTTATTGAGAGGTCCAAAACCAAATTTTTGGAGAACACCTACGGATAATGATTTTGGGAATAATATGCCGAAACGAATGGCTGTCTGGAAGCATGCCACCGATGAGGCACAAGTAAATGAGATAAAGGTTGATAATTATGATACAAGTGTTGGGATAGAAGTTTTTTATAATTTTCCTTCAGTTGAATCAATGGGGTCAATTCTCTATGTCATTTACGGAGATGGACGAATTTTGGTTTACAATAAATTTGAAATAGAGAAAGGAACTTTACCTAATATGCCTAAGGTTGGGATATCAATGCAAATTCCTAAAGAGTTTGATGCCATGACCTGGTTTGGCCGAGGGCCCCACGAGAATTATTTAGATAGAAAATCCAGTGCCAAAGTAGATATTTATTCTGGAAAAGTTTCAGACCAAATTCATCCTTATATCCGCCCGCAAGAAAGTGGTAATAAAACAGACGTCCGTTGGGCAACATTTCGAAATGTTGATGGTGATGGATTATTGGTTCGAGGATTACTGTCTCTGAATGCGAGTCATTATTTACAGGAAGATTATGACCATGGTTTTGGAGATATGAAAAGCGGTGCTACCGGCAATATCAAAACCACAAAGCAGCAAAGACATTCTATCGATATGGTGGAAAAAGGATTAATCAATTTGGATATTGATTTAATTCAAATGGGGCTTGGAGGTGAAGATAGCTGGTGGGCGCAACCTTTGGAAAAATACCAGATTAAACCAAAAAATTATGATTATTCTTTTACATTAATGCCCATAAAAAGCGATGAAAATCCAGTTGAATTGAACAAGAATGCTTTTCTTAGATAAAGGATAAATTATTATAATATAACAAATATTGTTTTCCTATAATGAGTATGGTAAGACAAACATTATGTAAATAAATTGATGAAAATTTCCGTCGTTATTCCCACCTACAACCGAAAGCATACCTTACCCCGCGCACTCAATTCTGTATTAGCTCAATCCTACCAACCATTTGAAATTATTGTCATTGATGATGGTTCAACCGATGGCACTTTTGATTGGATAAAGTCAAAATATCCTTCCATCAAGTTGTTGGAATCTCTTAAACCTTCAAAATCTTTGAAAGGTTATTCCCCAAAGGGAGTCAGCGTTGCTCGGAATGTTGGGATAAAGCAATCCAAAGGTGATTGGATTGCTCTTCTGGATTCGGATGATGAATGGACTCCAGATAAACTGATAAAACAAGTTCAATTATTGAAAAAAAATAAAGGGTCGGTATTTTGCCACACGAATGAAATCTGGATTCGTAATGGTGTTCGAGTAAATCAGCACAAGAAACATCAAAAATATGGTGGTTATATTTTTAAAGAGTGTTTAGACATTTGTAGAATATCTCCATCATCTGCACTTATTCATAAATCCATATTTGAAGACATTGGTTTATTTGATGAAAGTTTAAAAGTATGTGAAGATTATGATCTTTGGTTACGCATTGCATCAAACTATCCTGTTCTGTTCCTGGATGAATTTTTGATAAAAAAGTATGGTGGACATGAAGACCAATTATCTAAAACACCGGAGGGCATCGAACAGTATAGAATTAAATCATTGGAAAAAATAATGAATTCTAATTTGCTGTCAGAATCTCAATTCCAAGTTGCAAAAGATATGCTGATTACTAAACTACAGATCTTTGCCAATGGATTAGAAAAAAGGCGAAAAATTGATGAATTCAATGCTATTCAAAAAAAGATTCTATATTGGAATAATATGACTTTTTTAATTTAGATTCACATGGTTAAAAGCTTTCTCTTTATTTAATGAGTTTAATTTTTGTTCAAATCGTTTTATAAATGATAAACAATCACTTGGTAATAGATAAATAATGGTAAAAAATATTTTTATAACGATGACTTTTTTTGTCACAGGGCTTCTTGCCCGTGAATGGGTGGAAACCGGTACATCTCGTCCATCTGAACCCGTATGGGTCGTTAATACAGTCTCTGACAATCAATTAGAGATTTCATTTGATCTTGGTGGTTATTTTGTAGAAGACCTTCCCAATGGTAAAAACAAAATTACATTCCCTGGTGGAGTTCCCAATCTTGAGGTAGGGACTCCTGATCTTCCAAAAATGGCTCAATCGATAATAATCCCCGATTTAGCTCACATGGAATTATCGATTGTTGAATCAGAATTTGTAGAATATTTTATGGAAAACCTGATTTCTTCAAAAGGGAATTTGACCAGAAATATTAATCCCGCATCCGTACCCTATACATTTGGACAAGCCTACGAAACAGATGAATTTTATCCCCAGGATATTGTATCTATGCGCAATCCTTATATTATGCGGACGGTTCGGGGCCAAGCTATTGTTTTTCAACCCATCCAATATAATCCAATCCAAAGGACACTACGTGTTTATACCCATATTAAAATAAATATTCAGCAAAATGGCATGAGCCAAATCAATCCTTTAATCCGCCGTCCAGCCAAAAGCGGATCACGTGAATTTGAAAATATTTACGCTGAACATTTTCTAAATTATTCAACAAACAGCAGATATGAATTATTGGGAGAGGAAGGTCCCATGCTGGTGGTTTGTTATGGCGAATTTATGGAGTCCATGCAACCATTTGTGGAATGGAAAAACTATAAAGGTATTCCTACAGAAATGGTGGATGTAGCTGATATTGGCGGCACTGACGAAATTGAAGCGTTTGTAGAAACAAAATACTATGATGATGGTATTGCCTTTGTTCTCTTTGTAGGTGACATTGATCAAATTCCGTCTCCTCGTTATTCTGATGGCGCAGGGTCAAATAGTCCGGCAGATCCATCTTATGGATTTGTGGCTGGAAGTGATTATTATCCTGAAATAATAATTGGGCGTTTTTCTGCAGAAAATACATCTCACGTGGAAACAATGATAAATCGCACAATAGAATATGAAATGGACCCCGACCCCACTGCTGACTGGTATAAAAAAGGTTCAGGGTTTGCGTCAGATCAAGGTCCAGGTGATGACGGGGAATTAGATTATGAACACTTGGACAATATCCGCGATGACCTTTTAGGTTTCACCTATATTGAGGTGGACCAAGTTTATGACCCATCGGGAACTGTCGAGGATGGTGAAGTAGCTTTAAACGAGGGCCGTTCAATTGTCAATTATACCGGTCATGGTTCCAACGGATCGTGGGGGAATGGTTGTCCCATGAACCAGACAGACGTAAATGGTTTGGCTAATATGGGTATGTACCCGTTTATTTGGTCAGTAGCCTGTGTGAATGGAGAGTTCCATATTGGGACTTGTTTTGCAGAAACATGGCTTCGTGCCACTGACGCTAATGATGTACCAACCGGAGCGATTGCTGTTCTAATGTCCACCGTGAATCAAAGTTGGAATCCGCCCATGGATGGCCAGGATGAAATGAATGATATTCTCGTGGAATCATATGAAAACAATATAAAGCGTACTTACGGCGGATTATCCATGAATGGAGTAATGCACATGGCCGATAATTATGGGACA
>CAXCBH010000070.1:0-6951 GCA_963980675.1 uncultured bacterium
TAATCGCCATTGGGGCAGGGGCATTTCTATTGGTTTTTGAATCGCAAGATTCACGATAAGCCAATTCTCATTTTCTTATTTAACTATTTAAACATCAAAGGATACAACATTATGAAACATGGAATATTTCCGTTAATCATCCTTATCTCAATCGGATGCGGAACGGATACTAAACGTCCAAATGTCACCACATTATCAACTTTTAAAGATTCAACCAGTTACGCTTTGGGTGCAGACCTTGGCACTAACCTAAAACAACAAAAAGTTGAAATTGACTTTGACTTTTTTATGGCGGGACTGTTAGATGGAATGGAAACAGATGTGGTTCTTTTGGACAAAAACCAACGCAGGGAGATGATGGTAGCACTCCAGAAGTTTGTTCGTGAAAAAGCGAATGAAGCAGGACAAACAAATTTGAAAGTCGCAGATGAATTTTTAGATAAAAATATAGCTGAAAACTCAGACGTTAAAGAAACACCTACAGGGTTACAATATAAGGTGCTCTTGGAAGGTGATGGCGAATCACCTGGAAAAACAGATATGGTAAAAGTTCATTATGCTGGTCGCCTTATTGATGGATCAGAATTTGACAGTTCAATCAAAAGAGGTGAACCTTCTTCATTTGGACTGAATCAGGTCATCAAAGGGTGGACGGAAGGGCTACAACTTATGAAAGTTGGTTCTAAGTTTGAATTTTATATTCATCCCAATTTAGGGTATGGAGCTCGTCCAAAGTCCAATATCCCTCCAAATAGTCTTCTTATATTTGAAGTAGAATTACTAGAGATTATTGATGACAGCAAATAAACATTTAGAGTAGATGATATTAAAAAAGGGGCAGAAATGCCCCTTTTTTAATTTGTACCCCGGACAGGATTTGAACCTGTAACCCTCGCCTTAGAAGGGCGATGCTCTATCCAGTTGAGCTACCGGGGCAATAAAAATTTCTAAGTAAGATCCCCAGAAGCTATGCGAAAGTTGCCTACCCATCTGCTGGTAGGACCCACCGGGATATTAATTTAAATTTAATAGAAAATTATGGATAAGAAGTTACCAAGAAGAGGGTTTTCATTATTCAAAAAAAACACTGAAAAAACCCGGAAATTTTCTCGTCGAGCACCCGACGAGAAAATTCTTGACACTTACCAACGATAAGTTGTACACTCTCCGTCGAGAGGCATAGAGATTTTCTCTCTATCCACTACCAAAAACAAACCAAAACTAACAATGGAGGTCTTAAATGGCTGAAACAGTTGCCTCTACAGGCGTATCAAAAGAAAAAGGATATTTGTATTATCTGGGTAAAGATGGGAACGTTTGGCGTTCACAGATGGCTCGTGCTGGGAAAGGCGGAGGGAATGCGGAAAAAGTTGCTGATGCGGGTGTAACTCGTGCATCAGGCTTTCTCTATTTCATTGATAAGAACGGCGATGTTGCACGTTCACCCATGGCAAGGGGCCGCAAATAGTCCTTTTTACCATATTAACTGAAAAAGGCTCTCTTTTACAGAGAGCCTTTTTTTTTATTAAACATTGTGTTAAGTTTGTTAAATTCCAATGGTTGATTGTGCCAATAATTCGAGGTAACATTCCTCCTTTAAAGAGAAAAAATTATGAAAAAGGTAATTATATACATACTTGCTATGCTAATCCTTGTCCCTATACAAGGCAAAGGGTTACAATTGTTTGGCGGTAAAAACACTTCCGACAAAAATGAAAGTAAGGATAAACAAGAAGAACCGGTTGTAGATAAGTCATCTACGAGAATCACGAACAGAAAAAATATTGAATCAGTGATTCCCGTAAAACGAATTCCTGATGGTTGGGTTTTTCGTGATGAATTGTTGGCACCATGGGAATCAAATCTCCCAGCAGTACTTTCTATTATCCCGGACACCACTGTTGAAGTAGTGTACCATGATGATAATCGTACAACTAAGGAAGGTTTTATTTTACCCATCAAACGGTCATCCGTGGAATTTCAGTATACGTCACGTCTGACGCATGAGCAAATCCGCCTTGAGTTTGTAAATGTTGATTTTATCTACAGCACTACGAATAACAATGATTCTCACTTTATCCTAGAAGGGATCACCAAAAAAGTAAAATTGAAGGATACAGGCTTTCCGCAATTGACTGCCGATGATATTATTAAGCACAAAGTATTGATGGAGTATGGGACTCCCCGTGAATTCGATGGTGTCTGGCATATTTATGAAGATAATAAATCCACATATAAGGTTCGTGAATTAGATGAAAGGAATATCAAAGTGGAAATGATGAGCTTAAAGGTAAATGATAAACTTGAAAAAGCCATTGATGATACCTATTCAAAACAAGGCATAGAATACAAAAAACGCCTGATGGTACAGGGAATCGATATTTAATCCGTGTTGGAGATCAAACTTAAAAAAAGGCCTTATAAAGGCCTTTTTTTATTACCAATTATTTTATGTTCGTTACTAAATGGTGGAGGATATTATCCTATAATTTCTTCCATTGAATTCTATGGAAATACCAAAACCATGGACTTTGTTATCGTACGTGAAATACAACATTCTTTAAATGTTCCTTTAGATAGTATTATTGCAGAGGCAGATAGAGACAGACTGGATAACCTAGGTATTTTCAGTGAAGTAAGTTGGATGGCCATTCCTTTGGAAGATGGTACCGGTATTCTATCATTTACCATTACTGAATCCATCCAAAAAACACCGCCAGGTGCTCTACCAGCCTATGATGAAAAAACGGGATGGTCTCTTACGGGTGGATGGATCATTCAAAATTTCCGTGGGAGAAACCAAACTCTACAGTTTGGTGGGAGTATTGGTGGGCAGGATACTTACGGAATCAATTTTGTTGATCCATGGATGTTTGGAAATCATGTTTCCCTATCCTTAGGGATAGGGAGATCTCTTTTTCGCCACAATTTCTTAGATAGGGAATTGGATGTTGGCTCATTTCAAATGACTTTTGGACGATGGTTTGGAGAATCAATAAAATCATCACTAGGCTTTGAGTTAGAAGAAAAGTCCTTTTCCAATGATAATACAGTATCAGACTATTATTATTACTTTTCTCCTCAGGTATCTATTAATTATGACACCCGAAATGTTTATTGGAATCCCGGGAAAGGTATATTGGTATCTCATTATTTTTATTTTATGAATGGGATTGAACCTTTCGATTATACTTTTTTGATTTGGCGTCAATCTTATTCCATATTTTATAAACTGAATCAATCTGAGAAAAAATTAGTTTTAGCCTTGAATGGGACGGTTAAGAGAAAATGGGGAGAAAAAGAAGAAGTTTGGCTTAATTATTTTGGCGATTCTTATACAGTCCGTGGCTGGGCTTTACCCAATCAGGATTTATATAATTCACGAGATGAATCCTTCCGTTTTGGCCATGAATCTGCTTATGCCTCCGTAGAGTTAAGAAAAGATATTATCCCCAAATATGCTACAAAATATGGCACAGAATTTGGATTGAGTCTCGTAGCTTTTTACGATGTTGGGATGATCGCTGAAGATTGGGTTAATCTCCAAAAAATGAAGTCTATGGCTGGAACTGGATTCGGGATCAGAATTCCTATTCCAATGGTAGATGTTATTAGAATTGATCTAGGTTGGGGTTATCGAGATGGAGAATGGAATTCCCCAACTCTCCATTGGGGCATTCAGCAAAAGTTTTAGGATTTCTTCCTAAAGATCATTGCTTTTTCAAAACGGTTTTCTTCTCCGTTCCGAAGACGGGAAATATTGGAGCGATGGGTATAGATAATGAAAAATGGAACCATCAAACTAAAAATTAATAGTGATAGTTCTGCAGGTTCAATCCCAATAATTGGCAGCGTCAGTAATAATACTGGGAGGGAAGCACTGGCGATAATGGATCCCACAGACACATAACCTGTCAGCATTAAAGTAACTGCAAAAACCAGTAAACAAAGTGGCACAGCAAGAGGGAACATAGCAATAAGCATTCCGGCCAAGGTGCCCACACCTTTACCACCCTTAAATCCTGCAAAGATTGTATAGGTATGGCCTAAAACAGCACAAAACCCACATAATATTTGAAAAAGTCCCAGATCAGGAAGTGGAGTCGCATCAAAGAACATTTTGGCTAAATAGGCAGCAGGGAGCCATCCCTTGAATATATCAAATACAACCACAACCAATGCTGGCTTCCAGCCCAATACACGGTACACATTTGTACCACCAGCATTTCCACTTCCATGCTCACGAATATCAATGCCTTTGGTAATTCGTCCCACAATAATACTGGTGGGAAAAGAGCCAATGATATAACTGGCAAAAAGGATCAGGATTAAAATAAGGTTCGGATTATTCATATAGATCATCCTTTAACGATTGGATGGCAATCACCAATGCTTGTGGACCTGCATGTACGCCTAGTGCTGGCCCGATCTCGGTAGAGATTACTTTTTCTGCTCCCAAAGATTCAAAATGATGTTCGGCATTTTCAGAGAGTCCCAAGGCATTTCCATGGGCTAGACCCACTCGATAAGGACCGTCCGGTAATTTTGATGAAACAAATTTTACTAGTTTTTCTGCCTTATTTTTGGATCCGAAAGTTTTTCCTATTGAATTGATTCCATTCATGGCAAAAGAGAGAATTGGGTTAATCTGAAGCAAATTGGCGATTTTCTTTTTATTGGCAGACAATCGACCTCCCTTCACCACATAATCTAGTGTCTCCAACCCAATATAAATGGTGGTATTCTCAACTGCCTGATGAATAATTTTCAAGATATCTTCTTTAGCCTTTCCTGATTTAACTGCTTCGGCTCCCCTAAGAGCAATCAAACCAATACCTATTGAACCGTTTTGGGAATCGATTAACTCAATGGGTAAATCTTCTGCATCTCTCGCAGCCAGCGTCGCAGACTGCATGGTTCCACTCACAGATGCAGGTAAATGGATCGATATGACATTATTATAATGTCCGGTCAAAAACTGATATTGTCGCCGAAAATCGCCCTGTGTTGGCTGAGAAGTTTGCGGATGGATAGAGTTGGTTTGGAGTTGGTGCCAGAATTCTTCTGAGGTAATGGTAACTTTGTCTACATGGTGTTCATCTCCAAAATTCAGACGAACGGGTACCATGTGGATATGGAATTCATCAATGAGGTCTTCAGGAAGGTCACATCCGGAATCTACCACAATTGCGATTTCTTCATGGCTCCCATGAGCATCTTTTTGCTGTTTCAGCATGTCGTCAGCTTTTTCGCCACTAAGAGTTCCATACTCGTGCCCTAAGGTGAAAACCGCCTGTGGGTCATTCGTATGAATGTGGATCTTTGCTTTCTTTTTGGAACCGGCAAGAACGATACTGCTTCCTAGATTCATCAATTGTTCTTTGAGTTTGATTCGGTCGATATCATCTCCCGCCACAAGACATTCAGTGCAATAGCGAAATTCATCGGTCATTTCCACTTCAAAATTATCCACCGGTTCTGCAATTGAGGAGGTGTCTACATCATCTTTTTCGCCTTGCTTGATAAAATGATTGATTCCCTCAAGGAAATCAACAAATCCCTGAGCCCCAGCATCTACCACACCAGCTGTTTTTAAGACTGCCAATTTTTCCGGTGTTTTCCGAAGGGATTCTTTCGCTTGTTCAAAAGCGAAATCCAAGATCATGACAAAATCATCATGCTTTTTATAAATGTTATTAACCGAATATGCCCAATCTGAAATGACTGAAAGAATTGTTCCCTCTTTTGGTTCAGATAGTGCATCGTAAGAATAATTTTTTGCTGTATTGATGGCTTTAGAAAACCGCTCTGGCGTGAGCCTTCGAAAGGATCCAATTCCATCAGCAAACCCTACAAAGAATTGAGCAAGGATAGACCCAGAATTCCCTCTTGCACCATTTAGAGATGCATCTGCAACTGCATCAGCTACCTTCGAAACTTGTTTATTATTATTGGATTTTGTTTCTTCAGAAATAGTAGCTAGTGTAAAAGCCATATTGGTTCCAGTATCACCATCAGGGACAGGAAACACATTAATTTTATTCAGGTATTCCTTCCGGGTGATAACGTGATTAATCCCGGCTTGGATTGCTTTTAGGAGCCGTGGACCATCAATGTATTTAATCTGCATAGGTTATTTCGTAACAATTCCTAAGGAAGTGGATTCTCCTCCGGAGCAAGCAAACCACCGGAAATGATTGTTTTGAGTCCTTCTTCTACTGACATTCCCGTAGGGACAGCATCGGCTTGGGGAATCATGAGAAAAAAGCCCGAAGTAGGATTTGGTGTCGTAGGAACAAACAAATGGTAATAAGGAATTCCATCTTTGGTTTTTGATTCACCACTAATAAAGGCCATGGTCCACAGTCCTTGTCGTGGATATTGGATATAAACAGCACCTTGGAATGTATCTGAAGTCCCTTTTGTAAATGTTTCCGTTATTTGCTTCAAGGTTGCATAAATCGTATTTACGACAGGAACTTTTTTAACGATACGTTCGCCAATATCAAAAATCTTGCGACCTAAAAAATTAGTTACCAGAACTCCAAGAAAAAAGATTAGAAGTAATGTGAGCACAATTCCAAGTCCGGGAATTTCCAATCCAATTTTATCAAGGATGGGGGCAGACATTTCATCCAAAGTGATAAATAAAAATTCCAATAAAACATAAGTCAGGAATAATGGCAGTGCAGCCGCAATCCCGGCAAAGAGTTTTGATCTAAAGTTTTGTGTGATGGAGTTCATAAGGCAACAAAGTTAATTCGTCTTTACAGGTAAAAAAAGAGAGAGAAGCGTTTGTTTATTTAACAAAAAGACCTCCAAATAATATGATTTTAATTTTTTTAAGCTAGAGCCTGACATCCAAACCTTCGTGTTCTAGGAGGATCATTTTTTTATCCAGTCCGCCACCATAGCCACCCAATGTCCCGTCAGAAGCCAGAATTCTATGAC
>CAXCBH010000071.1:0-6924 GCA_963980675.1 uncultured bacterium
ATAGGCACAACCATTGTTATGCCTAAAATTGAGAGAAGCGCCCCGAGAATATTCAGGAGTGGTTTTAATTTCATGAGCCGAACAATTTCTTCAGCTTACTAATAGCTTTTGGTTTTGCGAAAACTAATGCTGTGTCATCATCTGTAAGGATTGATGAACCATGGGCTATTCGAATTTTGCCGTGATGGTTAATCATCCCAACAATACTATCTTCAGGGAATTTTAATTCTTTTAATGGTCGCTGGGTAACAAGGCTTCCTGTAGCGGGTTGAAATTCAATCACATCCACTTCTATTTCATCAAAGGTAACAACGGGAATTTCGGTTACATCTGTATGGAGTTCTTTTAAAATAGAATTAACAGTGGACAAATTTTTACTGATGACAGCCCCTGCTCCAATTTCTTGAATTGTGGGAATATATTCCGTGGTCGAAATATGGATAATGCTCTGCTTTGCTCCTAAATGTTTAGCAAGAAGCCCGGCGATTAAATTAGTTTTCTCATTTTCTGTGACTGAAATGAAACTATCCACATCTTGAATATTTTCTGATTTTAAAAATTCAATATCAGTTCCATCGCCATAAATGATCATGGATTCATCTATACTATGAGATATCTGTCCAGCCTTGGGTCTATTATTTTCAACCAAGCGAACATTAATTGAATCATCAGGTAATTCTTTTGCCAATGATCGTCCGATCTTGGAACCACCAACAATCATAACCCGGTGTGTTTCGGTCACTTCCTTACTTAGTAATCCCAATAAATTTTCAATATCTTCTGTCTTAATAATGAAATAACCGATATCACCTTTTTTAAAAGAAAACTCTGCCCAAGGAACGATTGTTTCCTGCCCTCTAAGTACTGCAATTACTCCAAATCTAAAATGACTATTTTCAAGGCATAACCTCCCCAACGGTTCCCCAATTATATTTTCACAATCACCATTAATATTGAGACCCAGCATGGTGAGACGGCCTGCTTCAAAATCCATTACCTGGACTGCATAGGGATGCTTAACCAAGCGCATAATCTCTTCACAGGCAGCTTTTTCTGGATGGATTACTACATCCACACCGAATTTTTCAGGACGTATAATTGAATCATGGGCAGTATATTGTTGATTCCTGAGCCGGGCAATAATTTTGTTTGCACCCAGTTTATGAGCCTGTTGGGATGCAATCAGATTTACTTCATCAACACGGGTAAGACATAATACGTAGTCTGCTTCACCTACATGAGCTTCAGTTAGTATTTTTGGGCTAGCGCCATTCCCCTCAACAACAATAACGTCCAAGTTTTCCGAAGCACGTCGACATTTGAACGGGTCAATGTCAATAACTGTTATATCGTAATTTTCTTCGCTTAATGCTTTGGCGACGTGAAATCCTACTTCGCCACCACCAATTATTATTACTTTCATACCTTGTTACTCTTAAATAATATGATAAAAAATTACTTCATTTATCAATAAATAAAAGCAATTTATACTGATGGATTTTTCCGCCAAATATTGGCACCTAGAGACCGAAATTTCTCTTCAATCTGTTCATATCCACGATCAATGTGATAGACGCGGCTTATCTCAGTTCTTCCTTTAGCTGCTAACCCAGCAACAATTAACGATGCACTGGCTCGAATATCAGTGGACATGACAGGTGCACCAACCAATGCATCCACACCGCGGACAAAGGCTGTATTATTTTCTACTTTAATGTTGGCACCAAAACGATTGAGTTCAGGTACATGGCTGAAACGATCATGGTAAACAGTGTCTGTAATCATGGATGAGCCCTTAGCCAATGTCATGAGCGCTACCCATTGGGCTTGGAGGTCGGTAGGAAATCCAGGATAAACAGCTGTGGTCATATCCACGGGTTGAATTTTGTCGGCTTGTGCAATTGTAACCGAATTGCTGGTGGTAGAAACATTACAACCGACCTCTTTAAAGTTTAAAATAACAGAATCCAAATGTTCCGGAATTACACCATTTAAAGTAATCTCCCCCAATAACGCACCTGCCGCTAAAAAGGTGCCAACCTCGATTCTGTCTGGTATCACGTCAATATCTGCAGAATGTAATGTTTCAACGCCATCAATGGTGAGTCTCGTGGTGCCAATGCCCCTAATACAAGCGCCCATGGTATTTAAATATTCACAGAGTTGAACAATTTCAGGCTCACGTGCAGCATTCTCAATGATCGTAGTACCTTCTGCTGTCGCAGCAGCCATAGCTATATTGCCTGTTGCGCCCACGGATGGAAATTCAAAATTGATTTTGGTTCCTTGGAGACGTTTTGCTTCAGCAATAATATATCCACTTTCCAAGGTGATTTTAGCACCGAGCTTTTCTAACCCTTTAAGATGAAAATCAACCGGTCTCGGGCCCCATGCACATCCGCCGGGCAAAGAAACTTTTACCACACCAAATCTGGCGAGAAGTGGCCCTAGTACATAAAAGGACGCCCGCATGGTCTTCACTAGATCGTAAGGCGCTTCCGGATTGTTTACAGTGCTACCATCAATTGATAATTTGCCGTTTTCAAATGAACAGGCTGCCCCTACGATTTCCATTAACCGAATCATGGTTCGTGTATCTCGTAGATCCGGGACACGTGTGACAACCGATCTTCCTTCAGCCATTAAGGCAGCAGTCATAATAGGCAATACAGCATTTTTAGCACCACTGATCTGGACTGAACCAGATAATGTCTGTTGCCCCTCAATAAATATTTTATCCATTACACTCCCTCTATTTCCATACCTGTAAATAATTCAAGGATTAGTTTAGGACTTTCTAATTCATTTAAATAATTCGCTTCTACAAATGTTTGTCCATTTTTCACTGATTTGACAATATGCAAATGATGATCCGCGCTTCTTGCGATCTGCGATAAATGAGTAATACAGAAAACCTGCTTTGATTTGGAAAGTTTTACCAATTGTTCTGCCACTTTTTCTGCTGCTTTTCCAGAAATGCCCGAATCAATCTCATCAAAGACCAATGTTTGAACCGGGTCCAAATCCTGAAAAACCGTTTTTATTGCAAGCATGATTCTTGATATTTCTCCACCCGATGCAATAGTTGCCAAAGGCTTTACTGGTTCTCCCGGATTTGCAGAAAGAAAAAATTCAATCGTATCTATCCCTTTAGCGTTCGCATCTAATACATTATTATCCATAGATACGAATCCATTTTCTGATATTTGTTGAGAAATTTTAATTTCAAAGTCTGAACCGAGCATGTTAAGTCCAGCCATAGCATTTTCAATCTTATTCGAAAGTTTTTTTGATTTTTGTACCCGAGATTTGTGAAGACGGATCGCCAATTGAGAAAAATCTTTTTCTTTCTTATTTATCTTTTTGTGTAACTCATCTTCGGATTGCTCTGGACTTGTCAGAGATTTGAATTCTTTTTGAATATAGATCCGTTTTTCCAAAACTGATTCAATGGATCCCCCATATTTACGTTTTAAGCTTTCTATAACTTGGAGCCGTTCCTCTACTTTTGCAATTTCATCTGGATCAAATTCAGTAAGAGAGAGTTGCCCAGAAATTTCTGTACCTGCTTCTTGCAATTGGATCACGGATGATTGTAACAAATCAGAAATAACTTTCAGGTTCTCATCATATTGAACCAATGATTCAACCAATCGTTGATTATGGCTTAAAATATCGACGATAGATTGATCATCAGAATTGATCTGAGCCTGCAATGATCGGAGTGTTTTAAGAATTTCTTCAATGTGGGACATTCTTTTATATTCATTTTCTAGAATAATATCTTCACCCACCTTTGGATTTGCAGCATCAATTTCATTCGCTTGGAAATTTAAAAGTTCTAACCTATCCTTGCGTTCATCTGCAGATTGATGAGCATTTTTTAATTTTATTTTTAATTCAGATAAATCAGAATAAAGTTGACTCGTTTTTCCAAGGTCAGCATCATGACCACAATACCGATCCAAATAATCAATATGACGATTTACATTTAAAATGAGTTGTTGATCATGTTGCCCATGAAAATCAACAACCGTTTCATTGGCTTTTCTGAGATCACCTATGGTGATAGGTTGGTCGTTGCAAAAAGCTCTGGTTCTACCTTGACTGAAAATTAATCGACGAAATGTGCTATTTTCAAGTTTAGTTTCGATCACTGAACGATTAGAGCCATTTCTAACCATGATCTTATCGGCTTTTCGACCTAGCGAGACACTTAAGGCATCCAACAAAATTGATTTTCCTGAACCAGTTTCTCCGGTGATAACAGTTAAGCCCGGTTTCAGATCAAGTTCCATCTCATCAATAATGGCAAAATCTTTAATATATAAACTGTGGATCATTTGGATTTTTTATACAGGAATGAGCCTGTCACGGCGCCACAAATTACACCAATTCCATCGGCGAAAACATCATAATGACTAGGAAATCTGCCAGGAATCATGGACTGCCATGATTCATCAATACACCCAAACAGAATACCAAAAATAATGATATAAACCATGGGCTTTTGGTATGCCGAATAATATGCCCGATATCCCAACCAGCCGAGGATAGAATATTCAGCTACATGGAGTAATTTATCCCAAGTGAGAGCAAGTACAGGCGGCATAGAATCACCAGGGATGGATGACCCCAAAAGGATTAAGGCTAAAAAACCAAAAAAATGAATTTTAGGATTTTTCATATCCAGAAATAACATAGGGAATCTTTTCTAAAATATCTGATGCGATTTGCCCACGGTAACCCTTTTCTTTGATCAACTCATCGGATGCTTTTCCATGGATAAATGCAGCGAGCGATACTGAGTTATAATGATCAATACCTTGCGCTATAAAACTGGCGATTATTCCGGATAAAACATCACCGGTCCCTCCAGTGGCTAATCCGGGATTACCAGATGAATTAACCATGGCACTATTCTTATAAAATGTACATGATGGAACCTGTTTCACTAATGCGATATGACGAAAATCAGTCATGACTTCATTCATTACAATTGGAAACTCAGAAATGATCTTCTCTTTATCAATCCCAGTTAAATACGATAATTCGCCAATATGTGGAGTTATGATTAGAGGGTATTCCCTATCATTTAGGTCGCTCATTTTATTAGAAAAAGGGAAAAGTCCATCTGCATCCAAAACAAGAGGCTTTTCGATGATACGTACCAATTTTTTTATCAAATTTTGGGTTGAAATATCTCGGCCAAGCCCCGGACCCAATACTACAGAATCTGCCCATTCCAATTTCTCTTCGATTGAATCATAATTATCCAGGGATAAATAGCCTTTTCCATGGTCTTCTAAAGGCAAGGTTATTCCTTCAATAATTAATCGTTCATAAATTTCATTTAAGGATGCTGGTGTCATGGTGGTTGTAAGCCCTGCACCGGATCGGAGAGCCCCATAAGTCGACAAGATCGCCGCACCTGTCATCCCTTCGGATCCGGCAATCACTAATACTTTTCCCGCGGAATATTTATGACAATCAACTTTAGGTTTCTTAAGATGCAAGGATGCATTGAATTCTTGAAATAAATCCCAATTAAGTCCAGGAAGTTCAATATCTTCCAAATTGGGAAATCCAATCTCTTTAGTATGGACTATACCTGAGTACTCTTGTCCAAACCGAAAGATACTTCCTAGTTTGGGGGCACCAAATGCCACCGTGGTATTTGCTTTGACTGCAATCGGATTCACTCTTCCGGAATTCCCATTTAACCCAGAAGAAATGTCAATGGACAATACCATTGATTTGGAGTTATTTATCCACTCGACCCATGGAATCATTGATTCTCTTAATGCACCCTTGAATCCAGTTCCTAATAAACCATCAATAATCAAGTCCGGTATTTTAAAATCTGCAAGTAATTCCCCAAAAGTTGTGAAAATCCCTAAGGATTCACACTTCAAGTAAAAGTTTAATGAATCTTCTTTTATTAGATTATTTTTACATAATGAGTGTATTCTTACGTTATAATTATTCTCAAATAAAACCATAGCTGCTGCAAATCCATCTCCACCATTATTGCCTTTTCCACATAAAATTAATATAGAAGAATCATGAATATCGGAGACCATTTCCATAGCTTCTTTTGCCACTTGTTTCCCCGCATTTCCCATGAGTTTTTCAGTAGAAATCCCCATGTCACCCATGGAAAATCGATCCAATTCACGAGCCTGACCAGGGGTTAGTAATTTCATTCAATTGTGTAAATAGCTGATGCGATAGCGTGGGAGTTTGTGTGAGAAATAGAAACTTTACACTGGCCACTAAATTTTATATCTATCACTACAATGGGTTCACCAGTTTTCGATGATAGTATTTCAATAGATTCAAATGAGATTGGATCATCCACACCTGATGATTTCAGCGCTTTCATTATTGCTTCTTTAGCTGCAAATCTACCGGCATAATGAATTTCTGGATTTGCCTTAGATTTACAGTAGTCCTGTTCGGTTGTTGTATAGATACGATTCAGAAACCGATCGCCGGTTTCTTGGATAGCGGAACGAATCCTGGCCACTTCTACCAGATCCGTACCAATGAAAATATCAGCCACTACTGTTATAAGCGTTAATAATGCCTACAAGTTCGTAAATATCATTTAAGTCCCAATCAGCTCCGGAATTGATTGTTCCAAATGTATCTCCATACCGCGCGAACGCTGTTTTCATTCCAATTTGTTGGGCACCAACAACATCCCTTTCAGGCCAATCGCCAATCATAATTGTTTCTTCTGGTTGAAGTCCCATGCCATCCAAGGCCAATTGGAATGGTTTTGGTGAAGGTTTTCTCTCACCACTATCATCATAGGTAATGACCACATCAAAATAATGGTATAAATTTAAATAATAGATGCGCATCCATGCTTCGCGGCTTGGGGCATCTGAGACAACACCCAATTTGATACCTAATTTT
>CAXCBH010000072.1:0-6911 GCA_963980675.1 uncultured bacterium
TCCCGGTTCGAACCGATCCTGTAAAAGTGAGAATGGGCACATCGGGATGTTTAACCAATGATTCACCTGCTTCTCCGCCTAAACCAGTTACAACATTCATAACACCCGCTGGCATATCACCACCGGCAAGTTCAATCCAATGCAATATGGAGAGAGAAGTGACTTCCGACGGTTTCATGACGATGGTATTTCCAGCTGCCAATGCCGGTGCCAATTTCCAACCCATGAGAGATAAAGGATAATTCCAGGGGATGATACAGCCCACCACACCATATGGCTCATAGCGGACTAATGACATTGATTTTTCCACAACGGGTGCAACAATTCGACCCACATGATCCCGGGCCATTTCACTGTAATACTCAAGATATTCCGCCACATCTTCGATTTCGCTTATAGCATCTTCGAAAGGTTTTCCCATTTCGGATGAAATCGTTTTTGCAATTTCTTCCGCATGCTCTCGGGATTTATTCGCCATAGTGCGCATATAATCTTTTCGCTCACCTGCTGTTAACCGCCGCCAATCTCCGAATGCCGTTTTCGCTGCTGCGACTGCTTTATTTATATCTGCTTCATCGCTAGCTGGAACCTTTGCAATCACTTCTTCTGTGAATGGATTTTCCACATCGAATGTTTTGCCTGATTCTGCATTACACCAAGTATTGTTAATATAGTTTTGGGTTTTCATTTCTTCACTCCTTATTAAATTTTTTCAATATTTCATTTATATCCTTTAAAAATAATACAAATACAGCAACCGAGCCAAAACCCAGAATAATAACAGTGATCCAGGTAAATATTTCCCAATAACTCATGACTGGTCTCCTTTATCAAAAATTAACCCAACGAAAAAGCCAATTAATGAAATCGGAACGGTAATGTACATAACAAATTCCTGCAGGAAGTCTATTCCAAACCAATGAATAATATAAGTTTCCTCATCTAAATCAAATACACCATTCGTCATGATATAAATATTCAGGATGACGGTTGAAACTAATCCTAATCCTGCACTCAAAAATCCTGCAAGGGGTTTTCTAAATTTTGGTACATACATTCCCAGCAGGATCGGCGCCAATACACTTGATATTAAAATAGATGCCATAAAAACCCAAAGGCCCAGCATTTGATCAAATGAAATAGCCATGGCAAACCCCAAGACCCAAGATAATAATATGCCATGGCGTGTTGTTTTGATCAATTCCTGATCGGTAGCAGATGGTTTAAAAGCCGGTTTATAAATATCGTAGGCAACATTCCCGCCAGCAACAAGACAATAAGAATCTAATGTTGACATTTCGGTTGAAAGAACCCCAGCCAAAAAGAGACCTAATGCACCGGCTGGAAGCGCTGCCACCATGATCGTTAATAAGGCAGCATCGGGTGCAACGTCACCAGGCAATGTCCCCTGGATAACAGCCACTTTTGCTGCCATGGCTAAAATGGTAATTATCCAATCGTAGGAACCCCAAATGAAGATACCAATCACCAGGGCATTTCTCACGTTCTTATAAGATTTTGCCGCAAAAATCCGCTGATAAAACGTGGGCTCAACCAAAATCGATAGTCCAGTAGATGCATATATAATAATGAGCCAAATGGACATATCTCCCAAAGTATCAAAGTAGCTGGGCTCCAATACTTCAATCATAGAATCAAATCCACCAATCAAATTCATAGCAAAGGGAAATGCCATAGCCAAGACAACACACATTAGGACAAACTGGATTGAGTCCGTGAGAGCAACGGCCCAAAATCCACCGGTGAGAGTATAGATTAAGGCGATGCCGCCCAATACCAGCATGCCCATGATAGGTTCCCAATCAAGAATAACTTCACCCAACATGCCAAACCCATAAAGGGATAAAGCAGGGAGAGAATAAATAAAAGATGTGACGGCCCCCACATACCGCGTTTTTTTTCCATAATATTTATCTAAAATGTCGGGAAGACTTTTGAAGTCTTCCTCCCTTAACCGGTGGGCCAGTAAAAATGCAGCTATCAAAAAGAATGCGTATGTAGGGCGAGCATAGGCAAACCAAGCTACAACACCATTGGTAAAACCTAATTGAGAATCACCAAATAAGACATCAATTCCATAATAGGTTGAAATGAGAGTCGTGATTAAAAGTGGTGTTGTAAGTGATCGACCCGCTAGGAAGAAATCTTCAAAATCAGAATGTTTTTTTGCAAACCAAAGCCCAACACCTACCATTCCCATCAAATATAGACTGATAATTATATAGTCAATTGTTGCTATTTCATGCATATGTTATGATATCCAATCTAAAAAACGATAATATTTTGCAGCGAAAGGGAGAAACCAGGGATCTTTTTTGTAGAAGAACATCGTTTGGTGAGAAATTTCTTCAAAAGGACTGCGATCCTTTTGTCCAGTCATGAGTAATCCCAATTCTGTTCCAAGATAAGTGGCAATGGATAAACCATGTCCCCCATATCCTAATGCATAATGAATGCCATTGGTCTGTCCAATATGCGGCATCAAATCAAAGGTGATTCCAAGTTTTCCTGTCCAGGAATGAGTGAATTTAACATCATTCAATTCTGGAAAAACCGTGCAAACTTGTTTCTTTAAAATGGATGCACTTTCGTTCAGATCCAGATTGGTGCTTAAATCGTTTCTGCCGCCCCATAGCATGCGTCCGTCCGGAGTAAGCCGGAAATAATTCAAGAAATTTTTTGAATCATAAAACATCCGTCGTTTGGGGCTAAGCCTATCCTGCAAATCCTTTGGGAGAGGTTCACTCACAATAATATAACTGCCAACCGGGAATACTTTCGGTTTCAATTTTGGAATCAACATATCGGTATAACCGTTTGTGGCAATAACAACATCCTTAGCCATTATTGTTCCCTGGTCTGCCGTTACTTCAAATCCATTCGACTCCTTTTGGATTGATGAAACCTTTGAATTTTCACAAAGAAGCACACCGCGGGCAGCAACAGCTTTTGCCAAACCATAAACATATTTTGCTGGATGGAGTCCAGCGCTGGATTCATCCGCGAGCCCCCCGAAATAAGCATGAGTCCCAATCTCACTTTTTAATTCTTCTTTTGGGACGATTGTTTTTTCATGATCCATTTCCTTTTTCAACCAATTCACATATTCAGGAAATTCATCAAAATGAGATTGTTTGTAAGCTAGAGCACAATGTCCGTTTCGTTCCCAATCACAATCAATCTCATTTTCCTGAATGATCGTTTCAAGGAGATCTATTGCATCCACCGAAGATTTCCAAAATTCCCGGGCATAATCTGTCCCATAGCTTTTATTTATTTTGAAAATATCCTGTTTAAGCCCCGGTGTTGCCATACCACCGTTTCGAGAGCTTGCACCCCAACCGATGGTGTGTTGGTCCATTACTGCTACGGACCTGCCTGCCTTAGCCAAAACATTGGCACAGTTAAGTCCTGTATATCCACTTCCTACGATGGCTACATCAACTTGGCTTGGCAGTTCATTTGCTACCAAGAGATCATTGGGTCTGGGGAATTGGTCCGACCAAAAATTGTCAGTTTTCATTATTATATTTTTAACAATTTAAGCAATGGCTTCTTTTACGGAATCTTCAAATTTGTTCAACGTTTCGTCAATAATCTCATCTGTGTGTGCATCACAAATGAACCAGGGTTCCCGGGCATCATCTTCCATCCAGACGCCTCGATTATACATGTTGGTACATATAGTCTCATACATATCATCATCATGATGTATCAAATCTCTGACTTCCTTTACTTCTTTTTCCGTTAGTAAGAAGCCCTGAAGATTTGGGTGACCCGACATTTGGTGAGCTAATCCTGCATCTGTGAGAACTTTATCCAAGCCATGTTTTAATCTCATTCCACGTTTTGCAAGATTTTCTAAAACAGGTGATTCATCTAAAATTGTTAGCACAGCTTTAGCTGCGGCCATACTAACTGAATTGGCACCAAAGGTTCCCGCATGCGTCACGCTTCCGCCCCCAAGAACATCCATCACTTTAGCAGAGCCACCAAAAGCTGCTACAGGAAATCCATTCCCCAGACTCTTTGCATAAGTGGAAATATGGGGCATAACATTATAGGTCTCTCTCGCACCACCGTTGGACAACCTGAATCCTGTTTTTACTTCATCAAAAATCAGGACCATATTATAATCATCACATAATTTTTTCAAATGGGCCAAGTATCCTTCCAGTGGCTCAATTCCTGCTATATTTCCGAGACAAGGCTCTACCATGATTGCGGCTAATTCACCATGGTGATCTTTGACGCATTTTTCAACTACATCAAAATCATTAAAGGGCAGGCAATAAACATAGTCCCGGATTTTATCCGGAATTCCGGAACCAACTTGTACAGGGACTGGAGATCTTCGGGCACCCATGGCGCTAATTGGTGAAGATGCTGTACTGAATAAAACGTAATCGTGAGCACCATGGTATTGCCCTTCAAATTTGATAAATTTTTCTTTATTCGTATAACCTCGAGCGGTCCTAAGTGCGTGCATAGTTGCTTCTGTTCCGGTATTTGTGAAACGTAGCTTTTCCATGCCCGGTACCATTTTTTTCACTAATTCAGCAGTCTCAACTTCCAGAGATGTTGTTGCTGCAAAGGTGGTTCCATTTTGGATTGCTTCTGCAACAGCACTGTTGACCTGATCATCGGCATGGCCCAAAATAATGGGGCCCCATCCTAATCGGTAATCAATAAATTCATTATTATCGGCATCCCAAACGCTGGCGCCTTTCCCTTTTACAATGACAGGGGTTTCATTATCACCAAGGTAACGAAAATTTGAACTGACACCTTTGACCAATACATTTAAAGCACGATCAAAGATCGGCTGCGATTTTTCTCTTGAGTAACTCATATGCACTCCATGTTAATATTTGAATTTGTTAAGATATATTTATGCCCCATAAAATGTAATTGAATCAAATATGGGAAAAGGTTGCGGGTTATTCCGCATGTGGAAAGTATTTAAAGTGGTGGGTTCCAGGGGATAGACGACTCTAGGCTACAGGCCAACTCGGAATGGGGAGCCAAAGAATCGTAATACCAAAGATTTGTCAGTGGATTTTCAATCATATATCATCAATTATATAGAGAGGAATATAAATATTATTTTACAAATGTAGCAACCGGGATGAATCTATTAAGTTTTTCCCTGGGAATAGTTTATTGCATAATTTGGTATTAGAATAAAATCAACACTAAACAAATCCAAAAGAATTAGGTTACATTTCCTGCCGCTGTCTTCAATTGAGAAATTTTAATTTTTCAACTGATTGCATGTAGCCAAAGATGTATTGACAAACTCTAATACTTCTTGATCGTCTATTATTTTAGAGTCTAGTGCTACATTTTTATAAAATAATGTATTTACCGCTTCTTTTATTTGCATGTCAGCCTGAATAATGGTTGCTCTGCTTTTTGCAACTATACTTAAAATGTTTTCTTGTCCTTTATATGCTTCTTCTAAGGTTTGATCTGGAGTTGTATCTTTTAATCGATCCAGTTTTCTTTGGTTGTACTTTTGGCTTGCTTCTAGAAATGATATATTAAAAATTGGATCTATTTTGTTCTTTAGGCTTATATCTGTCACATTTAAATAGCGGCTTTCTCTTCCAGTTGAAAATAAATAAGGCCCTTTTTCTGGTTGGTTCATCATTGGACGGGTTAATGTGGTACTTCCGCTGGTAAAAATTAGATTTGCTTCTTTAAACTCCTTTGTTAATGTTTTTTGATCCGTTCGGTTTGCGTTAACCAGCATTACAACTATATCCACCTTATTCTTGAGCTTTTTTATCATTGACTTACCCACTGTGATATAATTATCTGCCCGGATATTTTTTATTGTTTCTGGCAATAGATTGGTCAAGCCTATTACACCAATTTTTAATCCTTCCCGTTCAATAATAATATATGGATTAAATAATAATTGATTTGTTTGACTGTTTATTAGGTTCGCAGAAATAAAAGGAATCTGGGTGCTGGCGGCCGTTTCTAATAAAAACTTTTCTCCGCCACCAAATTCATATTTTCCTACATTGATGGCGTCACATCCGATTTGTTCATAACCGGTTAGAATGACAGAAGCACGATATTTTTCTGAAACACGATTTGAATCATGAAGATCCGGTATTGTAAAAAAAAGATCTCCGGCGTCAAGGATTATAGGATCACTCCCTTCCTGGCGCATTTGGCTAATGAATGTGGATTTTCTAGACAGACCGCCTAGTGGTCTTTTCTTTCAACCGCATGGGTCCAACTGGCCGTGGACACTTCCTGTAACAACCAGGGTTACGTTTCCCTGCCCTACCAGAATAGATATTATAAAAATAATCGGCAGCCATGTTTTAATGATGTTAATGATCATTTTAATAGCAGCATTTTCTGTACAATAATTTTATTCCCATCGCTTAAAACAGTAAAATACATCCCTGATGCTACGGGCTTACCCCTGTGGTCCTTGCCCTGCCACACGACTTCATGGCGGCCAATGTCTTTCCAGCCGTTTACCAGTTCGGTAACCTCCTGACCCAATAAATTAATGACAGTGATTCTTATTCTCCTGGGTTCGGGAAGACCAAAGCGGATGGTGGTCACCGGGTTAAAAGGATTGGGATAGTTGCCTTCCAGGGATAGCGCTTCCGGGATGGTTGCTAATATTTCATCCACAGCAAGAGCAACCTGTTCAGGGTCACCGGCCACGATCTTGACCTGGCGGCTGTAGCGGTCATCTAAATCACCTAATAAATATTGATCAGGTGTACTAAGATCTAAAACTCTGCGCGTATTCAGGTCTATCAAGTTTACAGCTATATCACCTGGGGGTGCCTTTTCTACATTCCAGGAGAGTTCAACAGGCTCACTCAAACCTAAACCGGAGATCTCTCCGTCCCAGA
>CAXCBH010000073.1:0-6897 GCA_963980675.1 uncultured bacterium
TGAATTCAGACATATCCAACTTCACCAAAGCCTGATTATGAGGGAATAAGTATTTCGCTAATGATTTAGCTAATTCTGTTTTTCCAACGCCAGTAGGTCCGAGAAAGAGAAAAACCCCTATAGGCCTGTTTGGATTTTTTAATCCTGTTCTGGATCTGCGAATTGCCTTTGTTAAACTCACAATTGCTTCTTCCTGCCCTATTATATAATTACTTAGTTCGTGATTCAAGTGCAACAATCGTTGACTTTCAGATTCTGCAACCTTTGATAGCGGAATGCCTGTCATGAGAGAAACTACATCTGCAATATGTTCAGCATTAATCAGGACAGATTTATCATCTTCTTCATTCTGCCACTGTTTTTGAGCGATACCCAATCGATGGAGTAATTTCCTTTCCTGATCTCTTAAGACCGCCGCTTCTTCAAATAACTGGTTTGAGACTTTTGTCTCTTTTTGATCTCTTATTTTTTGAAGATCATCTTCAATTTCTAAAATACTTTTTGGTACTTCAAGATTGTACATATGTGCCTTGGCACCCGCTTCATCCATTACATCAATGGCCTTATCCGGCAAGAATTTGTCTGAAATATACCGTTCAGACAAATGGACGCAAGCTTCAATTGCATTATCGGTATAATTCACCTTATGGTGCTCTGCATACTTTTCTTTCAACCCATGGAGAATAGCTGTGGATTCTTCGATTGAAGGCGGGCTAATAGTAATCTTTTGGAATCGCCTATCCAACGCCCCATCTTTTTCAATATACTTCCGATATTCATCCATTGTTGTGGCACCTATGCAATGAATATCTCCCCGAGCCAAGGACGGTTTAAACATATTAGATGCATCCAAAGAACCTGAAGCACCACCAGCACCAACCAGAGTATGAATCTCATCAATAAAAATGATCACATTCTCACTCATCTCTAATTCCACCATCACACTTTTTAGACGTTCTTCAAATTGCCCTCTATATTTCGTTCCAGCAACTATAGCAGCCAGGTCTAGAGATAAAATTCGTTGATTGTGAAGAATCCTAGGAACTGTTTTCCGTATGATCATTTGAGCCAATCCTTCGATAATGGCTGTTTTTCCAACGCCGGGTTCACCAATTAAAACAGGATTATTTTTCTTTCGCCGGGTCAGTATTTGAGCCACACGTTCGATTTCACTTTCTCGCCCGATCACAGGATCCAATTTCCCTTTTTTGGCAAGTTGGGTAATATCGCGGGAAAAGTGGTCCAATGTTGGTGTTTTGCTTTTGGAAGATGGTTTCGATGACATGGGTGTATCTAAATCCGATTCATCTTCGGTGGTTTTAATCAGGTCACCAACTGTATCATAATCCAATGAAAATGATTTCAATATTTCAAAGGCTATACCTTCAGATTCCCTGAGCATAGCCAAGAGTAAATGTTCATCATCTGCAATGGTTTCACCACGAGATGATGCTTCATTGAATGCATTTCGAAGAATCCGTTCCGCACGACGGGTTAAAGGTAAATGCCCAAGGGTCATGGTGCCGCCGGAAGTTTTGATCATATCCTCAATCATAGACACCATTTCATTTGGATCAATGTCGTACACATCCAGAACCTTCTTACCTAATCCTGAGCTTTCCTTCAATAAACCCAATAAAAGATGTTCCGAGCCCACATAACTGTGACCCAGACGAATCGCTTCTTCCTTAGATAGCTTAATGATTAATTGGACGCGCTTTGAAAAATTTTCTTTCATGATTCGGTTATGCTTTTTCGGATAAGGATCCGTTTTCTAAAAAGAATTGCTTGTGGCCGATTCGTGCGATTTTCGGATTGTGCGTTGTAAGCACGATCGCCTGATGAAAATCTTTATTAATTTTACCTAAAAGGTCAATGAGTTTATTTGCATTTTTTTCATCCAAGTTTCCCGTTGGTTCATCTGCCAAAACTAACTTGGGCTTGTTCATTAATGCACGGGCCACTGCCACTCGCGATCTTTCACCTCCAGATAATTGGCTTGGGAAATGATCTTTTCTTTCTGATAATCCCATTTTTTCAATTAAATCTAGAGCGCGATCTCTTCTGTCATCCACTCCATTTATCCACGTTGGCATTAGTATATTTTCGATTGCTGAAAATTCTGGCAATAAATGATGAAATTGGAAAACAAAACCGATATCACGGTTCCGAATTGTTGATAATTCGGTTTCATTCATATCATGAACTTGTGTCCCATTGATAGTTAATTCCCCAGCATCGGCCTGATCCAATGTGCCAAGAATATTTAATGCGGTTGTTTTCCCCGAACCCGATTGCCCCATTATCGTTATAATTTGGCCCACTTCCACATCTAAGGAGAAATTCTTAAGAACAGATAGTTTGGTTTTCCCATTAGAAAAAGATTTATCAATGTTTTTTGCCTGTAAGATTATTTCGCCCATTGGAGCGCATCCTTGATTTGTGTGTGAGCCAGTTTTCGTCCTGCTATAAACGAAGCCAATAAAATAAACATAAATGAGATAAAGATCACAGTGTATAGATCTTTTGGAAAAAGTACCATGGGCAACGCATCAATAAAATAGATATCTGATGGAATCGGTATTAATCCGAATTGGTTTTGAACTAGTGCAAGCAAAATGCCCAAAATAAATCCGCAGATGGCACCTTTTCCTGCCCTGTTAAAACCCATACGAATTATAATCTTTTGGATGGATTCAGTTGGTGCACCCATTGCTTTCAGTATCCCCACTTCTTTTATTTTTTGAATAGAAATCAGCGATAATGCAGCAGCCAAATTGAAGGCTGCCACCAGAAATATGAGACTTAAGATCACGATGGTACCCAATCGTTCCATTTTCATGGCTTCCACAAGGGACCGATTTAAATCTTCCCAAGATTGTATAGTTACGTGATCACTCAATTTTTGTGCCAAATTGTATTTTAGTAACGATATTTTGATATTTTTCATAACGCGAATATCGATTCCATCCAAACCGGATTTTCGCTTGAACAATTTTTTCCCGTCATGAAGTGATAAAAAAACAAATCTATCATCATAATCTAGAATTCTTGTTGAAAAAATACCACTTATTGTCATTTTCGTTTTTGGTGTTAAACCAAATCCAAAGGACTGATCAATGGGACTATAAACCATGATTTCATCACCAACATCTTTTCCCAATCGATAGGCTAGATCCTGACCAATCACTACTTGACTTATTTCGGGAGACTTTCCACGAAGTGGAAAATTGTAGAAATCTGTCATTTTTGCAACATCTACGGCTTTTAAGGAAACCACCTTTTGATCATTCCCGTCTTCAACCACACCTCGACGCTCCATAAATGGCATTAATATTTCAATTCCATCCAATTCAGAAATTTCATTTTCAGAAACTTGACCCGAAACGCGAAGATCACCTTCAAATCCTTTTAACTTGGAGTGGACGAGCGTTTCGAATCCATTCATGACCGATAGAGAGACAATCATAGCAAAACATCCCACGCCCATTCCGATCATGGAAAATAACCCGGAAAACCATACCTGCTTTCTCGATGATTCAGAAAACCTCTTTGAAACTTTTTTCTCCCAATTCATTCGTATCCCAATGCAACCGCAGGGTTTAAGGTGGTGACAACTTTTGTTGGCCACCACGAAGCTACCATGCAAAAGATAAAAGTAATAACCAGAATGAATCCAAATGCAGGATAATCAAATGAAAATGGGATTTGGTCCATGAAATAGATCTCTGCAGGAATTTTCAAAATCTCGAATTTCAATTGAGCCCAAATTATGGACATGGAAAGTAGTCCACCAATGATTCCACCCATAAGGCCAATAAACCCACCCTGAATCATAAAAATACTCTTTAGTGTTGACCTATGGGTGCCTTGGGCCATAAGAATCCCAATTTGCCCGGATTTTTCGGTAATGATCATGGCAATAGCAGCAATAATATTGACTATCCCTACCAATGCGATAAGTCCAAACATAATATAAGCTGGCCAACGCTGGATATGGATCCATTCAAAAAGAAGTGCGTGGCGATCTCGCCAGGATTCATAAAAGTAAGGATATGAAATTTCCTTTCGAATCACAGGGATATTGGCATCACTCAAAATCATGCCAGACACAAAATTATTTTCAAATCCAAATAAGTTCCTGGCATCATCCAAATGAACATAAGCCAAAGTTTTATCATATTCCTGGAGCCCGGAATGAAAAATTTCTTTCACCATAACAGGTTTTATTTTTCTGGGGAATGGTGAAGATTGTCCCGATGAAAATACTTGGAGAAAAACTGTATCTCCTTGTTCGATCTTTAGCTCCTGTGCTAATCCATTGCCCACCACAATTTCCCCAGGTTTTATTTTATTATTTGGATAGTCTGAAATTGCTTTTGGAAGCAATTTGATTCCTTCAATCAATACGCCATCTGCATGGGTGCCAGAGCGAACCATGCAAACACCCCGGACAAAAGGCGAAAATGATTTGGAATAGGATTGAATTAGGGTATCCAATGTTGGATTCGTTAAATCTATTTGATTACCGAGAATATGCTGAATTCTGCCCTGCCCTTCAAAAGATGAAAGTTTTTCAGAAATCACCTTTTGAAATCCGTGAATGATACTGGCAGTAAGCATCAAAGCTGTAATACCGATGGAAAGTCCGCCAATTGCTAACCAACTGGCAGTAGACGAAAAACTGGATTTATTCGGAGAAAATAAATAACGGAGAGCCAAGCGAAAATTAAAGGACATTTTTGAAATATAATTTTATTTGATTACAAATATTTCCTGTTGTTACTCACAGAATTATGAATCCCCAGTAGATAAACAACTAACATCTTGGGTGTAAATAATATTATCCCAAACACCATCGTCTTTATCCCAATCTAATGATTTTTGAAAAAATCCTATTCAATTTTTATTTTTCCGGTCTCATGGCTGGAAAAAGGATCACATCTTTGATCCAACGATTTTCTGTAAGAAGCATAGTGAGTCTATCTATACCTAGACCAACGCCTCCTGTTGGTGGCATACCGCATTCCATGGCCTGGATAAATTGTTCATCCACGGGTTGAGCTTCCTCATCTCCCTTTTCTTTGAGAGCCGCCTGTGCTTCCAATCGTTCACGCTGATCCACAGGGTCATTCAATTCAGAAAACGAATTAGCGAATTCTGCACCACCAATAAAAAGTTCATACCGCTCAACAAGATTCTGGTCACCATTTCGATGTACTTTTGCAAGGGGCGAGATTGCCTTTGGATAATCAATAATAAAAGTGGGCTGAATCAAGTTTGGCTCCACAAGTTTGCTCATGAGTTCATCCAACATTTGGCCATAATTCCAGGTTTCATCTACTTTAATGTTATTTTTTATACAGACCGTCTGGATTTCATCATCAGATACATCACCTAAGTCACAACCTGTGGCATCTTTTAATAATTTCAACATTGGAACTCGTGCAAAGGCCTTCGAAAGATCAATATCCATGCCGCCCCAATCCCCCTGGAGTGCGCCGACTTTTTCTGCTGCTTCACGAACCATTTTTTCAACAAGATCCATGCAATCTTCATAATCCGCATAAGCCCAATAGAATTCTAACATGGTGAATTCCGGGTTATGATTACGATCCATCCCTTCGTTCCGAAAATCTTTGGAGAGTTCATAAACCCGATCAATACCGCCAATGATGAGCCGTTTTAAATATAATTCATCCGCAATTCGGAGATAAAGTTTTTGGTCAAGAGTATTGTGATGTGTCGTAAAAGGACGAGCATTTGCTCCACCATATAAAGGCTGAAGAACTGGTGTCTCAACTTCCAAAAATCCGAGATCATCAAGAAAATTTCTAATTGTTTTAATAATGGCAGCACGCTTTATAAATGTATCTTTCACTTCTGGATTTAAAATCAAATCTAAATGGCGGTTTCGATAGCGATGTTCCTTATCCGTAAATGCGTCAAATACTTCTCCATCTTTTTCTTTCACAACCGGGAGAGGGCGAATGCTTTTAGCCAATATAGTAAGGCTGTCGGTATGGATAGAAATTTCACCTGTTTTTGTGGTAAATACGTATCCTACAACACCCACATAGTCTCCTATATCCAATAATTTGAAATGGGTGTAGGACTCTTCGCCTACATCATCTCGTTTGATAAAAAACTGGATCCGCCCCTCCGAATCCATAATCTGCGCAAAGGACGCTTTTCCCATCTTCCTAATAGCCATCACTCGCCCTGCAACACTCACAGTTTTTCCTTCTAATTCATCATAATTAGTTTTAATGGATTCGCTCCAATGAGTCGGCTCATATTTTGTTGGATATGGATTTACTCCATCTTCTCGGAGTTTATTAAGTTTCTCAAGTCTAAAATCAACAATCTGTTGTAAACTTTTTTGGTCGTCTGACATAGCTTTTCCTTTACACCTTATTTTTAGTACCAATTGTACTTAGTAAAAATGCTTTAATAAATGGTGTTAAACCACCATCCATAACGAATTGGGTATTCCCATTCTCTTCTTTGGTTCGGTGGTCTTTTACCATTTGATAAGGATGAAAAACATAGGATCGGATCTGACTTCCCCACCCAATATCCATTTTTTGGTCTTCAAGATCCTTATTTTTCTCTTTCTCTTTTTCCAGTTCTACTTGATAAAGTCTAGCTTTCAGAATCTTCATAGCTTGACTCTTATTTTTATGCTGAGACCTCTCATTCTGGCATTGGGCAACAATTCCTGTTGGAAGGTGCGTAATGCGAACGGCGGAATCTGTTTTATTAATATGCTGACCGCCTGCTCCGCTGGCACGGTAAGTATCTATACGAAGATCCGTGGGATTTATTTCCACCTCAATGTCCTCTTCTACAGCGGGATAAACAAATACCGATGCAAATGATGTGTGGCGTCGGCTA
>CAXCBH010000074.1:0-6871 GCA_963980675.1 uncultured bacterium
ATTCTGGGCCGGCATCGTCTTCTTGGTGAGTTAAATAAAAAGTCATTATAATTTCTCCATTAGTGGGAAGATTTTAGCAATTTCAATTGCACATAATTTTGCAACATCCATATGCTCTTTTTGCGTTCCATTTGCAGAACGCAATTCAATATAATGTACCCAAGAACGTAGCGTTCCATTCATGTACAATCTTGTCTTTGTCAATCCTTCTGGTAGAACAACTCTTGCTTGTTCTTTTGCAATACCATTCTTTATCGCCCAATCATAAGCCTCTTTTGCTTGATTAATAACTCCATGTTTTCTACGTTGCCAGTCTGTAATAAGTTCAACTGTCTTTGCATCCATTTGGATATTTGGGTCATTCTCAATCTCAATAGAGTTTTGTCTATTGGTTGTATCTTGTAGTCTTGCTTCACGAGTTGTAAATGCATCACCCATTGGAGATTTTACTGCTTTTTTTCTCGCGCTGAATGCCAAAGTAAAATTGACAATTAAGGGTCAAAACAGAACCATTTATTTAAAAGATTTTTATAAAGGATACAAAGATCTGGATAAGTCGCCCGATGAAATTGTTTCCACCATTTCATTTAAACTTCCAACACAAGACAACCATTTTAATTTTGAAAAAGTGAGCAAACGAATTCATCTTGATATTGCCAGTGTAAATACAGCCATTCAACTTACCGTTTCCGAAAATAAAATTACACAGGCGCATCTTTCAGCAGGCGGTGTAGGCCCCATTCCAATGTACTTGGGCAAAACATGTGACTTCCTTATGGATAAAGTACTTTCGCCGGAGACTGTTCAATCTGGCAATGAAATAATTCAGACAGAAATCAATCCTATTAGTGATGTTCGGGGATCTGCCGACTATAAACGATTATTACTCCGTCAACTTTTTTACGCCCATTTTATTACACTTTTCCCAAATCAATTCACTTTGGATTCATTCATATGAAAAACATTGATTCCAAAGGTCATGTAACGGGGAAATCAATTTACTTGGATGATATTCCCATTATCCAAGGCACACAGTTTGGGGTGGTATTTGATTCACCCGTGGCACACGGCACAATCACATCAGTAGATTATTCCAAAGCAATTGCTTACCCCGGCGTTATTAAAATTATTACCCATGAAGATATTCCTGGACAAAATCAAATTGGCGGCATTATACTCGATGAACAATTATTCGCGTCCACTGAAGTCCATTTTGTGGGTCAACCAATTGCGCTTATTATTGCCGAATCAGATCAAATTGCATATGAAGCACGGAAATTGATCGAAATTGAGATTTCCAAAAAGGATGTTATTGTTGACCCGCGAGAAGCACAACAAAAGGGTGAATTAATTATTCCACCCCGAACGTTTGAATTAGGTGATACGGAAAATTCCTGGGAAAATTGTGCTCATATTTTTGAAGGACAAGCGGATTCAAATGGGCAAGAACATTTATATATTGAAACACAAGGCGCCTATGCAGTTCCTTTAGAAAATGGACATATTCGCATTTCATCTTCTACCCAAGGGCCCACAGCTGTTCAGCGAATAACGGCAAGAGTATTGGGTGTGGGTATGCATAAAATTGAAGTGGATGTTGTTCGAATCGGTGGCGGTTTTGGCGGCAAAGAAGATCAAGCAACGCCATGGGCCATTATGGCAGCACTGGGTGTCACCATTTTGAATTCACCGATTAAAGTAGTGTTAAGCCGCTTGGATGATATGCGAATGACGGGGAAAAGACATCCGTATAGTTCAGATTATAAAATTGGAATCTCTAAAGATTTTAAAATCCTGGCTTATGAAACCACATTTTATCAAAATGCAGGCGCTGCTGCTGACTTATCCCCTGCCGTCATGGAGAGAACTCTATTCCACGGGACCAATTCTTACTTTATTCCCAATGTAAAAATGACGGCTTACTCATGTAAAACAAATCTGCCACCGAATACAGCCTTTCGTGGGTTTGGTGGCCCCCAAGGCATGTTTGTCATTGAATCTGCGTTGGCTCACGCAGCCGAAGAGTTAGGCATTTCTAGACATGAATTACAAAAAAATAATCTCCTTAAAAATGGAGATGAATTCCCTTATGGCCAAATTGCAGATGGAGTGGAATTAAATCCCATTTGGCAAGAAATGGAATCAAAATTCGATATTGAAACCATTGAAAAGGAAATGGATGAATTCAATTCGAATCACACTAATGTAAAAAAGGGCTTTTCTCTTATGCCTGTGACGTTTGGGATTTCCTTTACAAAAACGCCCATGAATCAAGCGCGGGCGCTTGTTCATATTTATACGGATGGGAGTGTTGGTATAAGCACTGGTGCAGTAGAAATGGGACAAGGGGTTAATACCAAAATGCTCCAAATTGCGACACAAACGTTTTCCATTGATCCAAAACAAGTTAAACTAGAATCAACCAATACAACCCGCGTCGCTAACACGTCCCCTTCCGCAGCAAGTGCTACGGCAGACTTAAATGGGAAGGCACTCCAAAAAGCCTGCAATGTATTATTAGAACGATTAACAACCTGCGCTGCTGATCATCTGAATGTTTCATCCACGGATGTTATTCTAAAAGATGGAATGGTTTATACGAATGGAAATAAGACAGAATTAACTTGGGACCAACTAGTGATGATAGCCTTTTTAAAGCGAATCTGTCTAACAGAAAATGGGCATTATGCCACACCGACCATTCATTTTGATATGACGAAAGAAAAAGGACATCCTTTTGCCTATCATGTTTATGGTTTGGCATTAATGCAAGTCACTCTGGATTGTGTGCGCGGGACTTATGAATTTGACACTGTAAAGATTGTTCATGATTTTGGAAAAACAATGAATCCCAGTGTAGATTTTGGCCAAATTGAAGGGGGGCTGGTTCAAGGCATGGGTTGGATGATGATGGAAGACCTTCGTTATAATGACAGAGGCCAATTACTGTCCAATACCTTATCCACGTATAAAATCCCGGATATTTACTCCGTACCAAAAACGGTTACCATTGAAGCACTTAAAACCAATGGAAGCGATTTAGCAATCCTAAAATCAAAAGCTGTAGGCGAACCGCCACTCATGTATGGAATCGGTGCTTATTTTGCCATAGATAATGCCATTAAATCGTTTAATCCAAATTTCACATCCACGTTTGATGCGCCCTTTACCCATGAAAAAGTATTAATGGGTTTACATGGCTCTTTAGATTTTGAATGAAAACAATTTCCTACTGGAAAAAAGTTTTATCCTTATTAAAGGAAAAAGAGAAAGTCTTTTTAGCTATGGTTGTTGATCATACCATCCACTCACCCGGTACAACAGGTGCAAAATTATTGGTAACCAAAAATAAAGAAATGATGGGTACAATTGGTGGCGGCATCATGGAGTATGAATTGGTAAATCGTGCACAGGAAATATTATCAGATGAAAATTTCATCCCAGAAATTCAAACACTTAACCATAAAAAATCTGGATCAGGTGAACTATCGGGAATGATTTGTGCCGGAAAACAAACCAATCTGTATTATGTATGTGAACCTGAAAAAGATGGGAAAACTGTAAAAGAAATAGTTCAAATCTTGTCAGAAAATCAGTCCGCTATTCTTTCCATTTCTTTAGAAGGATTATCTCTGCAAAATCAGAAACTTGATGCTTGTGATTTTCAATTTAGTTTGACTCACGATGCCAATGAATGGCATTATCAAGAACAACTAAAAAACTTTAATCGCATTGCCATTATTGGGGGAGGCCACTGTTCTTTGGCATTATCTCGGGTCATGAAAAATCTGGGGTATGATGTGGTTGCATTTGATACACGGGAAAATATTTCTACTTTATACCAAAACAATTTTGCTGACTCAATTCAAATTATAGATGATTATAAAAAAGCAGCGCTTCAAATAAATTTACCGGAAAAAACAAATATTGTCATTATGACAACCGATATGGCATCCGATGTTCGTGGTTTATTGGGCATATTGGACAAACCATTCCCATTTATCGGTGTAATGGGAAGTGAAAATAAAATTTCCGAAATCAAAAAACGATTGAAAGCAGAAGGAATTTCCGACAATCAACTTTCTCGATTAACTGCACCTGTTGGATTACCCATGGTAAGCAATACACCGGAAGAAATTTCCATCAGTATTGCAGCGCAGTTACTACAATTAAGGGACGAGAATTCTAACTAAAATGATACCAACACCAGACTTTGCAATCACCAGTCAACGTGTGATCACGCCGCAAGGAGAAAAAGCAGCGGCTATTTTAATCCATGGTGAAAAGATTTTAGATATTATTTCTATTTCAGAAATCCCTTCTGTTTGTCCCGTTGAAGATATGGGAAACCATGTAGTTATGCCGGGGCTTGTGGATACACACGTCCATATAAATGAGCCCGGAAGAACAGATTGGGAAGGATTTGAAACTGCCACAAAAGCAGCGGCAGCTGGGGGCATTACAACCCTTGTGGATATGCCCTTAAATTGCATTCCTGTCACAACAACCGTTAATGCATTAAATCAAAAAATAGAAGCAACAAAAGATCAACTTTGGATCGATTGTGGATTTTATGGCGGAATCATTCCCGATAATATTCAAGATATCGAACCGTTGGCCGATGCGGGTGTGTTGGGATTTAAAGCCTTTTTGAGTCATTCCGGTATTGATGAATTTCCAAATATATTAGAGCACCACTTTCGAAAAACATTGCCCATTTTATCTAAAAAAGGTATTCCTGTTTTGGTTCATGCAGAACTGGAAAATGGCGCAATCCAGTCCGAAGATTATAAATCCTATAAAAGTTTTCAAAATTCCAGACCAAAATCTTGGGAAAATAATGCTGTTAAATTACTCATTCAGTTGAGTAAAGAATTTGATGCGCGGATTCATATTGTGCATCTATCGTCATCTGATATTTTATCTGAAATTGCCCAAACGCGGAATGATGGCTATTCCATTTCTGTTGAAACATGCCCTCATTACCTTCATTTTGCATCCGAAAATATTTCTGATGGTGATACACGATTTAAATGTGCTCCGCCTATTTGGGAAGCTAAAAACAGAGAAAATCTCTGGCGTGGATTAGAAAAAGGGATGATTAATTTTATTACGTCTGATCACTCACCTTGCACAGCAGAACTAAAGAATATGGAAGCGGGAGATTTTGAAAAAGCATGGGGCGGTATTTCATCCATTCAATTTACACTTCCCGTTATATGGACCGAATGTAAAACACGAGGGTTTTCTATAGATCAGCTCATTCATTGGATGAGTACGGCGCCTGCAAAATTCATTGGCAAAGATCAACAGAAAGGTCAAATTTCTCCCGGGTTTGATGCCGATTTAGTATGTTGGAATCCTGACGAAAAATACATGATTCAAAAAGAAGCTATTCATCACAAAAATAAATTAACGCCCTATGAAGGTGAATCGCTTTATGGTGTTGTGAATGCAACTTTTCTTCGGGGGCAAAAGGTATATGGAAATGGAGAATTTTCAGGAAATCCAACAGGGAAAATAATTTTTAATAACAATGGTTAGGACATTGATTGATCTCGCTTTAGAATCAAATGGTGGTCGTACTTTATTGGCCAGCGACGACTTTTTTGCACCCAAAGAAAACTTACTTAAACCAGGTCGCGGCGTATATATTGAAGATAAATATACGGACCATGGCAAATGGATGGATGGATGGGAATCTCGTCGTAAACGAACGAAAGGAAACGATTGGTGCATACTACGATTGGGCAAATCAGGCATTATTTCTGAAGTGGATATTGATACCAATCACTTTATTGGGAATTTTCCATCTCATGCATCTTTAGAAGCATGTACCATGCCTGAATATTCCGAATTAGAAGAAATAATTGAAATGGGCGAATGGATTGAAATTCTATCCAAAGTTGAGCTTCAAGGTAATTCACAAAATAAATTCGACATTTCGAGCGACCAATCCTTTACCCACCTTCGACTTCATATTTATCCCGATGGCGGTGTGGCAAGATTTCGAGTATATGGAAATCCAGATCATGCCAACGAAAACGAAAATAAATTAATCGATTTTGCACTGGGTAATAATGGTGGCGAAATGATTTCCTGTAGTGATATGCATTTTAGCCATATGGGAAATTTAATAAAACCCACCACAGGTATCGATATGAGTGATGGATGGGAAACGAAACGGCGGCGTGGTCCGGGGTATGATTGGTCAATATTAAAATTGGGCTCGCCATGTAACATCGAACGCGTTATTGTTGATACGCTCCATTTTAAAGGGAATTTCCCTGATACATGCTCAATTGATGGATGCTTCGAACCAGATAGAACCCATGATTCAATCAACAAAAATAATATGATATGGTTAGAATTATTACCAAAGTCAAAACTTTCAGCAAATCAGGAAACCGTTTTCATTCTCAACTTAAATTCACCCATGACACATATTCGGTTTAATATTTTTCCAGACGGCGGCGTAAGTCGGTTAAGGATTTTAGGGCGTAAACCATCATGACAATTGAATCATTAAATTCACTAACATATTCTGAAGCAAATGAACAATTTGAATTATGCTGTGGTGCTGAAAATTGGATTCAAAAGATGAATCAAAATCGTCCGTTTCTAAATGAAAATGAAGTCTATAAAAAGGCGGAATCAATTTGGTTTTCACTTTCATCTGACGATTGGTTAGAAGCATTTACCCATCATCCGAAAATTGGAAATATTGAATCTTTGCGGAAAAAGTTTCATAATACAAAATCAATGTCCGAGAACGAACAATCAGGTGTGAATAATGCCGATGAAGACACCTTAAAGGATTTAGCTGAATCAAATCAATTGTACGAAGATAAATTTGGGTTTATTTTTATTG
>CAXCBH010000075.1:0-6863 GCA_963980675.1 uncultured bacterium
GAAACTGTTTCTGGCGGGATTGATGGAGTCACTCTTGTTCCACGGAGACTTGAATCCGTTGGGATAAAAAGCCAGCAAGAATTGGATGTGAAATAAATATTTTGATGCCAATTCAGATTGCCGTTGACATTATCAAATCCAGATGGACCACGACCATAAAAAATAATTTGGTCTTCAGGATCAAACGAACCATCATTTTCGCCATCAACCCAAATACCTATTTCAACTAAATTTTCAGCCATATCCTGATTAATAGATTGTGTGCGTGATCGTCCAAATTCTTGAGCCATAAAAATAGAAAATGATCGCGGATCAATTAATGATATATTTGAAAGAATTTCAGATAAGACTGTGTATGGAATAGATGCCACACCATCTTTATCCAGAAAAAACTGAATCCATTGACCGTCGGTAGGCGTTGCAATTTTTCTTGATGCTCTTTTTTCTTTTATCATCCAAGATTTTGCTGTTTCCCAATTTATAATTCTGTTCTTTAAAAATTCTGATTCTGTTTTAGTTGAGTTTCGAAATGGATTATCTGTAATTGAAAAATCAAGTGTAATGATAATTTTTTGATAATATCCATTAGAATTGTCACGAGGCGAAATCTGAATAGTTCCTGTTTCTAAATTTTTTAGCTTTTGTTGATTAATCCAATCAAAATCACTTTCTGAGTTCTGTAAAGGTGTAAAAGACAAATCTGATTTATTGAGAAATTGAATTCGAGTTACCGGTAATTCATCGGTTGGAAACCCTACGATAAATGTTATTGGTTGAATATCTGCTTCACTGGTGGCATTGATATCAACTTGTATGAGCAATCGATCTGCATTATTTTGAATAACATTTTTCGATACAGATGCAAAAAGGGCGGTTGATAAAAGTAAAAAGATCGTGAAATTTTGAATCATAGTTCGAAAATTACGGATTGAGTTCATTAACTGCATTGGAAAGTATGGGTTGTCTCCAGTAAATTTAGGTCTTGGTTTATAACGGTAAATACCGTTTTTGTTCCTACGAATCTTAACATAATTATGGAGAAATATTATTCATGTTCGACTTGGATATGATTAAGGGCGTTTATGCTCGGATGGCAGATCAGATCAAAGCGGCCCAGTCCGTCCTGAATCGCCCCATGACGCTAGCTGAAAAAGTTTTATATTCCCATCTATTTGACGGGAAACCTACGGAAGCATTTGGTCGGGGTGAATCTTATGTTGATTTTGCACCAGATCGTGTTGCTATGCAAGATGCAACTGCACAAATGGCATTACTTCAATTCATGATGGCGGGTAAAAACAGAGTAGCTGTTCCATCCACAGTCCATTGTGACCATTTGATTCAGGCCAAAGAAAGTGCAAGATTAGATCTTGCACAGGCCAAGGACGTGAATGGTGAAGTGTATGATTTTCTTGAATCTGTTTCAGATAAATATGGTATTGGATTTTGGAAACCAGGCGCAGGAATAATTCACCAGGTCGTTTTAGAAAATTATGCATTTCCCGGTGGTATGATGATAGGTACAGATAGTCACACCGTGAATGCAGGCGGATTAGGTATGGTCGCCATTGGTGTAGGTGGGGCTGATGCAGTCGATGTGATGGCAGGAATGGCATGGGAACTGAAATTTCCTAAGTTAATTGGTGTCAAACTTGTGGGTGAAATGAATGGCTGGACATCAGCAAAAGATATAATACTAAAGGTGGCTGGTATATTGACTGTAAAGGGTGGAACAGATGCAATCGTAGAATATTTTGGCCCCGGTGCTGATAATTTATCATGTACCGGAAAAGGGACTATTTGTAATATGGGTGCAGAGATTGGTGCTACCACTTCCATATTTGGATACGATGATCAAATGGAAAAATACCTTCGAGCCACAGGTCGGGATAAAGTGGCTGATCTCGCCAATGGTATGAGAAAATATCTCAGGGCAGATGATGAAGTACTTTTAACCCCTGAAGATTATTATGATCAAGTAGTCGAAATTAATTTATCAGATTTAGAACCACACCTGAATGGCCCTTTTACACCAGATAAAGCCACGCCGGTTTCACAAATGGGATTAGCTGCCGCAGAGAATAATTGGCCAACCACAATCGAAGTTGGATTGATTGGTTCATGTACAAATTCTTCTTATGAAGATATTTCCCGTGCCGCATCCATTGCAAAACAAGCGGTCGATAAAGGACTCAAAACAAAAGCCAAATTCACAATTACACCTGGTTCTGAACAAGTTAGATACACTATTGAGAGAGATGGTTTTATTGATATTTTTGAACAATTGGGTGCAGAAGTATTCGCAAATGCTTGTGGACCATGTATTGGCCAATGGGCTCGTGCTGGTTCAGAAAACCAAGAAAAAAACACTATTGTCCATTCGTTTAACCGAAATTTTGCAAAACGGGCTGACGGTAATCCAAATACTCATGCTTTTGTTGCTTCTCCTGAATTAGTTACAGCATTAGCTATTGCAGGTGACCTTACATTTGATCCCTTAAGAGATTCCTTGGTGAACGAAGCAGGCGATTCAGTGATCCTGGATGCACCTGTTGGTCATGATCTACCTCCGAATGGTTTTGCTGTGGAAGATTTGGGATTTAAACAACCAGCTGAAAATGGTTCATCGATAGAAGTAAAAGTTAATCCAAACTCGGAAAGACTTGAATTACTAACACCATTTGAGCCTTGGGACGGAGAAAATATTACCGGGATGAAATTACTTATTAAAGCAAAAGGGAAGTGTACCACCGATCATATTTCCATGGCTGGGCCCTGGTTGAAATTTCGTGGTCATTTAGACCATATTTCAGAAAATATGCTGACTGGTGCGGTGAATTATTTTAATGATCTTACCAACAATGTTAAAAATCAAAAAACGGGAGAATATGGTAGCGTTCCATCTACACAACGTGACTATAAAACTTCCCGGATACCAACCATTGTTGTGGGAGATGAAAACTATGGTGAAGGTTCTTCCCGTGAACATGCAGCCATGGAACCAAGGCATTTAGGTGTAAGCGTTGTTTTAGTCCGATCCTTTGCCAGGATCCATGAAACAAATTTAAAGAAACAGGGCATGCTCGGTTTAACATTTTCTGATAAAGCTGATTATGATAAAATCCAGGAAGATGACACCTTTGATTTTTTGGATTTGAATCAATTTTCACCTGGGAAATTGCTCACGTTGAGAATTAGTCATTCGGACGGATCAACAGATGAGATTCTTTGCAAGCATACGTATAATGAAACGCAAATCGAATGGTTCAAAGCAGGATCTGCTCTCAACTTGATTAGTTCTCAACAATAACCATCAATCACAAACATACTCGATCCCAATGAAAGTTCTATTATCTGATCAAATTACAGATGCTGGTATGGCCATTTTAACTGATGCTGGTTTAGACATTATTTATTTACCTAATGGTACGCCTGAAGAAAAACAAACAGCTGCCCAGGATGTACATGGCTGGATCATCCGAAGTGGGACCAATATTACAGCGGAAATGATTCAGTCTTCAAAAAATTTACTTGTGATAGGCAGAGCTGGTGTTGGCGTAGACAACATCGATTTTCCATCGGCATCACGCAAAGGTGTTGTGGTAATGAATACGCCCGATGTGAATACAATTTCTGCTGCAGAACATACTGTGGCATTGATGTTGACATTATCCCGGAATATTCATCTAGGGCATAGCGGACTAGAAAAAGGAGAATGGAATCGCCATCATTTAGTTGGGACTGAACTTCGCAATAAGACACTGGGTATTGTTGGCTTAGGGAAAATTGGTCGGGAAGTGATGGATCGATGTCGATCTTTTGGAATGAATATTATTGGCTACGACCCATTTGTGAATCAGGACATGTTTCGAGAAGATGAGATCAAGATAGTTGACTTAGATATCTTGACGGAAACTGCAGATTTTATTACGCTCCATGTACCATTAAATGAACATACGAGAGACCTTTTTAATTATGATCGCCTTTGTCGAATGAAATCATCGGCGAGGATAATCAATGTAGCTCGAGGCGGCATCATAAATGAGCTGGATTTGGCAAAAGCTGTTACAGACAAAAAGATCGGTGGCGCAGCTATTGATGTATTTACATCTGAACCCATTGATGGAGATCATCCATTAGTAGGAATACCAAAAATTGTTTTGTCCCCTCACTTAGGTGCATCTACAAAGGAAGCAAAAGAAGGGGTCAGTAGTGCTATTTGCGAACAGGTACGTGATTGTTTATTGTACGATAAACTAACCAACGCATTAAATATGCCTATTTCAGATTTGGCAAAACTCAAGGAAATTCAACCCTTCCTCGATTTGGCTGAAATGTTAGGCCAAATACAATTCCAGATGGCCAAAGGTCCAATAAGTCACATCTCTATTGAATGTTATGGAACTGCAGATGAGATCAAACCAATTTCTCTTGCTTGCATAAAGGGTCTACTCCAATCCCAAGTTCCAGAACGAATTAATTACATCAATGCTGAATCAATCGCGCAAGAATTAGGCTTGGAAATTGACATCCATTATTCAACAGTTAAATCAAGCTATATTAATTTGATTTCCACAAAAGTCACCATTAATAAAACTGTTTACAAGTTGGATGGAAGTGTTTTTGATGATCATCGTCCCCGTCTTGTAAATATACTTGGGAGGGAAATGGAAGTGACGCCACGAGGTACCTTACTTTTGGTAGAAAACAATGATGTTCCAGGTGTGATTGGAAATGTAGGAACATTACTAGGTAATTTGAATATCAATATTGCGGCATATCTACTGAACAGGAGTGGAGAAGAAGGGAAAGCATTCGCAGTAATCCGGGTGGATAACCGGTTATCCAACGATGATTTGAATAAGTTATCCGAAATTCAAGATATACAGTCAGTAAATCAGATTCATTTGTCAAATTGAATTCAATAAATTTTTCTATAAACTTTCGTAAATTCAGTGTTACTATTTTATAGTTAATACAAAATAATTAGGAAACAAAAATGTCAAAACTTTGGGACGATCTTAAAGAAAATATGAAAGAGTGGAGCTCATCCGCAGTGGAAAAGGCAGAAGAGATGAGCCGCATCGCCATGGCGAAAACAGAGGAAATGACTCGTATTTCCAAGATCAAATTCGAAATTCATCAACTCCAAAGAGAAATGGGACGTAAATACGAGGAATTAGGTCATCTGGCTTATTCCCACACCAAAGAAGATCATATGGCAACATTTTCAGGGAATACTGATTTTTTTAATATTGTAAATCGCGTCGATGAAATTAAAGTTGCAGTGTCTGATAAAGAATCTGAAATTGAAAAGATCAAAGTTGAATATGGTATTGAAGATTCTGAGATTGTTGATATTTCGAAAAAAAATGAACCTGAACCGACGATTGATGATCCAAAAGTAAATGATGATGATTTGGATGCGAAACAAAAAAATGATCAAAATCCCCATGAATCCATTTCCGAATAAATTAGTTTTAATTCACTCCCAAAAAGCGTAACATATTCGAATATATCGGGCTAAATAAACCCATGAAGCACCCCTTATCAAATAAAAACTTCATTTTTCAAAGAGAGACTGAAACTGGTGTCAGGCAGTGGCATTTCACCCATGGACAAGCGATTGCACTCCTAGGTGTGACGGCTGTTGTGATCGGAGCATTCCTTTTTATGAGTGCAGATTTTCTCAGCAACTATCTTTACGAGAAACGATTAGCGGAATTCAAATCAAACTATTCAAATATTGCCAATAATCTGGGGCTTCTCCAGAAACGTCTTAAACAGATCGATGATCAAATGGCAATCATTGAAGAAAAGGATAAGGCTATAAGAACCTATGCAGGCATGCCTGAAATTGATCAAGATATCCGAAAACTTGGAATAGGAGGTAGGTCATTAGAATCAAATATATTTACAGATAATCTTGCACCTGCCGTAAATAAAGAATTATCCATTTTGGAAATGGATGTGGGAAGGTTATCCCGTGAAGTCAATCTTGAATTGACCAGCTATAAATCCATTTATGAAAAGGTTCAGGAAGACATTCAGCGAATTACTAAAATTCCTTCTATTCGACCTGTGGATGGTGGATATCTCAATTCAAGTTATGGATACAGAATAGATCCAATTGACAATGTTCGTCGATTCCATCAGGGACAAGATATTACAATTCCAATCGGAACACCGATTTATGCCCCTGCCGATGGTGTAGTGAAGCGAGCTTATTATGTGGGTGGGTTTGGAAACCATGTTAAGATTAATCATGGTGCCGGGTATTCCACGGTTTTTGCACACCTGTCTAAATTGAAAGTGAAATATGGGGAAGAAGTTAAACGTGGAGATATTATTGGTTTAACGGGAAATACAGGACGCTCTACTGCACCCCATTTACATTATGAGATTCATTATTACGGTACACCACAAAATCCGCTGGATTACTTTTTTACCGTCTCTTCAAAATAATATTCTATAATTTAATTCATGAATAAGACGTATTTCATAGACACTTACGGCTGCCAGATGAATGTCGCTGATTCTGAATTAGTTGAATCCCTTTTACGTACAGAAGGGTATGCCAAGGCGCCTAAAATTGATCAAGCAGATGCTATTTTTGTAAATACCTGTGCGATTCGGGAACATGCAGAAGAAAAGGTTCATTCGCAATTGGGCAGATATGATTTGATTAAGCAAGAGAAACCAGATACAATCATTGGCGTTTTGGGATGTATGGCCCAAAGTCTTAAACATGATTTATTGGAGAATCGACCTTATGTTGATATAATCTTAGGTCCTGATTCTTATCGTAAACTTCCGGAATTATTAAACAGAAAAAAGGCAGATACCAAAAGTCTTGTAGATAC